>CALMND010000025.1 GCA_937868565.1 uncultured Bacteroidota bacterium
TTTCTCTTTTGCCAAAAGAAGCAATTTATTATTTTGTGAAAGCATCTGTTCCCAGAGCTCTGGAAGAAACCGAACTCTTGCACAGAGCACAAAAATTGAAGTTAACCGGTAAAGCATTTAAGTCTGTGGAGTTAGGTATAGTGGCTGCAAAAAAGGCTGCAAAAAAGGGAGATCTTATTTTTATTGGTGGAAGTACCTTTGTGGTTGCCGATGCTCTGATTTTAGAACATGAGTGAATTCTTAGAGGAAGTTTTCTTTGAGTGTGTATAAATAACGCTCTAAATGTAACAAGCGGCTGCCGTACCAACTGAACATTTCCCCATCCACAAAAATTAGTTTGGACTTTGGTAAAATTCCCTGAATTTCGTTTATGTGTTTACGAGAAAAAGGAAAAGGTTCGCTTGACAATAAACAATATTCGGGATTAAGGTTTGTTAATTCTTCTTTATTTAACTCCGGATACCTTTGCAAATTTCCCAATGTATTTGTTAAGCCTACGTATTTTAATATAAAATCAATAAACGTGTTTTTTCCGGCAAACATGTAGGGCTTATTCCAGATAAAATATGCCACTTTCTGATGATTGAAAATGTTCTTAATTTTTGGTAGCGAAATGCTTAATTTATCTAATATGCTCCTGGTTTCATTTGCTTTATCTAAAACAGATCCCAATTCACTCATCATGGCAAATGCATCCTCAAAATTATAAACATCACTCATCCAAACATTAAATTCTTTTTGAAGCGTTTCAATTTGATTTTTTTCGTTTTCTTCTTTGTTTCCTATAATTAGATCAGGTTTTAAAGATCTAATCTTATCTAGATCCAAATCTTTGGTTCCCCCAACCCTTGCTTTGCTTTTGAACATAATATCCGGATGAATACAGAATTTAGAAATGCCAAGTAATTCATTCCTGATACCAATATCCCATAAAAATTCAGATTGTGACGGCACCAAAGAAATAATCCGTTTAGGTCTTTCTTTTATATGCAGACTTTTTCCTAGTTGATCTTTGATAAGCATTACTTGCAAAGTAACGCAATAAACTGCAAAAAAATAAGCATATTTGCACCTTGTCAAACGCTATTAAAGGACATATAGCACTTCTTGCCGCGCAAGTTATTTACGCACTAAACTATTCCATTGCAAAAAATTTGATGCCTAATTTTATTGACCCTATGAGCATTGTGTTTTTAAGAATAACAGGCGCTACTTTGCTCTTTTGGATACTATCCATATTTGTAAAAACTCAAAAGGTAGAAAAAAAGGATTTAATTAAAATGGCCTGGCTCGCACTGTTTGGTGTCGTTATTAATCAAATTTTTTTTATTTATGGTCTGAGTATCACGAGTCCGATTAATTCGTCTATTATCATGATTTCTAATCCTATCATGGTATTTATATTCACATTGGTTATTTTAAGAGAAAGTATAACTTTCTTAAAAACTTCCGGACTGGTTATGGCAATTATTGGAGCATTTCTAATATTGCGATACAAAGGTGATTTTGTGGTTGGTAGCGACACTATAATGGGTGATGTGATGACATTTATTAATTCTGCATCTTGGGCCATTTTTATTGTGATGATTAAACCAGTTCTTCAAAAATACAATACGGTTACAGCAATGCGTTGGCTGTTTCTCTTCGGGAGTATTTATGTGATTCCGCTTGGAACCAATTCTGCCCTTGATACTAATTGGGAGCATTTTACTGGACACGCTATCTTTGGCTTGGGTTTTGTCATAATTGCCACTACTTTTTTTGCCTACTTGTTAAATATATATGGGTTACAGGAATTAAGCACCAATACCGTAAGTTCTTATATTTATCTTCAGCCTTTTTTAGCTTCTCTTTTCGCTTTCATGATGGGGGAGGATAAATTAACCCCAACCAAAGTGTTTTCTGGAATTTTGATACTTTGCGGATTATACCTAATTAACAAAAAAACAAAAACTGTATACGATGATTAAATCAATGACCGGCTTTGGAAAAGCCTCAAAAGAACTTGGGGATAAAACCATTCATGTAGAAATCCGCTCTCTTAACAGCAAGGGAGCAGATATAAGTCTGCGTTTATCTTCTGGGTTAAGAAATTATGAATTAGAACTGCGAAATGAACTGAGCAAACAACTCGAGCGTGGTAAAATTGATTTAAGTATTTACATTGAATCAAACAAAACCGAAACGCCCGTTGAAATTAATCTTGAATTGGCAAAGGCCTACCATGAACAGCTTAAAAAGCTTGCAGCAACTATTGGGGAACCCTTAAGTCAGTCCATGGCTCAAGTATTAAAGTTTCCGGATGTGATGAAGAGCGAGAGAAAAGAGACAGACGAAAATGAATGGAAAGAGATTAAATTGTGTGTAAACGATGCTCTTGTCCAATTAAACAACTTCAGAGATCTTGAAGGAAATTCCATATTGAAAGATTTTGAGGAACGTTTGGGTAAAATTGGCGCTTGCCTGGACGAGATAAAAAAGCTAGACCTAATTCGTATCAACTCCATTAAAGAGAGGATTCGGAGCAATATTGAAGATGTGATTGGCAAAGGAAAAATAGATGAAAACCGTTTTGAGCAGGAGTTGATTTATTATGTGGAAAAATTAGACATTAACGAAGAAAAAGTGCGCCTCAAAACCCATTTGGATTATTTTTTAGAAACCTGCAAAGAAACCTCTGCCGGAAGAAAATTAAACTTCATTAGTCAGGAAATAGGGCGTGAAATAAATACTATTGGATCAAAAGCCAACGATGCACCGATGCAAAAATTAGTGGTACTAATGAAAGATGAACTCGAAAAAATTAAGGAACAGGCAAATAATGTGTTATAACTGTTAGATTTCTGAGAGGGCGTCGATTTGAAACGTCAGCTATTAAGCTTCAATTTTCGGTCTTCGACTAAACAAATCAAGGCTAGGGGAAGCATGATTAGATCTATAACGCTTAACCAATGAATTTGCCTCTTTTCATTCCATAAACAAATCAAATAAGAGCCATGACTATAGAACTGCTGTAATAAGAGCATTCCAAATAAATAAATAAAATACTTGGGACGTTTTAAAAATCCGTAAGTACAAAATAAATTTATGCCAACAAAAATTAAGTGTCGCCAAAAGGGGGTTTCATCAAATCTGTAAAAGAGGCCAACAAAATGATAGATAGCAGCAAGTAGAGACAAAGCGGCAAATAATTTGAACAGAGTACTTCTTAATTTGAGTGGAAAGATCATCAGATAAGTTTAATTTTGTTTCGACGGATTAAAATACAATATTACGTTAGAACTATATCCAGCTGTGGGAGTCAAAAGGTGTTCAATCTTCATCTCCCAACCATAACCCTTATCCCCTCGCTATGACTTGTAAATTCAGGCGCATACATACATTGAATACTGCTGATACCACTACTGAAATTACCAGATTGATTCACAAACACTGTGTATTCGAAAACATAAGTTCCCTTCGGTAAATACGAAATGAAAAAATCAGTAGAAGCATCGCGTGTACTTTCGTAATAACCCAAACCATCCTGATAACGGTAACCACTCATCACATTCGTTGGTTCAAATCCCGCGGCACGCATGTCTTTTAAATGCACGTATTCCAGATCGCGGTCAGCACGTAATTCTATTCTCACTTTTACTTTGTCGCCTACCTTTACTTTGTTGCTTTCACTTATAGGAGTTATTGCAGGGCCATCTGCCGTATATGTTTCCGTAAATAATTTTTTAGATAGTTTTAATGGTGTTTCATGTGGTGTAATTTTATCCAGTTGTTCAAAATACTGCCAATAAACACTTCCCCAACTAACACCTTCACCTTTTTTAGCGATTTTTACTTTAGCCATTTCTGTCTGTATCTCACTTCCCGAAAATGTTTTTTTGAAGTAACCCGTTCCCGCCTCAGTTTTTATTTCGTGGTCATTTTTAGGATCCAATTTCAATTGACCTAGAGAAATTTCAACATTTGGCTCTGTACTCAACCAGTCGGTTCCACGAATCAAAAGGGCATACACGGCTTCCGTTGTGGCTCTGGTGGTTCCCCAGTTCTGAGTATGCTTACTTTTAATCAACCAGGTCTTTAAAGCATCTACTGATTTCCCGTCATTCAACACTTCATCAAAAGCCTCAATCATCAAAGCCTGCATTTCAATTGGTGCCTGATACCAATAATAACCTCCATAATTTTCTTTCCAGTACATGCCCATTTCTTCGTTAGTTAATGAATTTTGTTTCAAAGATTTTAAAATTTCAGTAGCAATTTTTTTTTCGCCATACCTGTTCAAACCTAGAGCAACCATGGCTTGAAGATAGCGACTGCTTTTTAGCCAATAAGTTTGACATTGTTTCTTAAAATAAGAGACAGAATTTTTGTTTTTAAAGGCCACATCTATGTCCTTAAAATAGCTGCGCATGTAAAGATATTGGATGGAAAGTGAACTCAAATGATTTTCTTTCAAAGATAATTTATTTTGACGTTTTAAATTTTCATATTCTTGGTCTAGTTTTTTATCGCAAAACGCCACTCCTTTTTTTATAATATTAAAAACACGTTGATCTTTTTCAGCCGAGATGACTCCTAGTTTCTGCAAATGTCCTAAACCGCTAATTATATGTTGAGAAATGTACCAGTCCTCTGGACATCCTGCAAACCATGGCCACCCACCGTTTTCAGTTTGCATTTTTTCGAGTTTAATTAAAGCAGCGCTTAATTCGTTATTCATTTTATTTACATCAAAAAGAAGGGCTAGCCTTTTTTTGTTTTCGCTTTCGTTTTTAGATTCTAAGACCCAAGGAGTTTCTTCCAGGATAAGAGCTTTTAATTCTTGATTTTTTTCAAGATTGGAAAGAAAAGACTCTGGACTTTGATTTTTCCATGCGTCAAAAACCTCTTTGATTTTTGGTTTCGAATTGACAAGGTATGTGGCTAATGCGTTCGAATAATATCGCGCGAAAGTTTGTTCTGCGCATTCATAAGGATACTCCATCAAATAAGGTAGGCTCTGTATCGCGTACCAGGCGGGATTAGAGGTGAACTCCAAGGTATAAGCATGATTGCGTAACGTTGTAGAGTTGTTATTTTGATTCAAGAATTTCGTAAAACTAAAATCTTTTGTTTCGTTACTTCTAACGTTTAAAGGCATACTTTCAGTCACTAACATCCGATTGGTTAATACCGGAATTACCATTTCTTCTCCATCGCTATAATTTCCTGCTCTTGCCAAAACTTTATACTTAACAGCCTCCAAAGCTTCTGGAATTTCTATACTCCACTCAACAGTCGCGCTTAAACCTCTTTTTAGCGAGAAATTCTGCGAAGTAAGAGAGGGTAATAATTTTTCAGTTATTTCTTTTTCGGTTATCGCATCATAGAATTTTAATTCAGCCTCGCCCGCCAAATCTCTGTCGCTTAAATTTGAAATTTTCGTAACAAAAGTCATTTTATCGCTTTCCCTGAAAAAGCGTGGAGCGTTTGGTGTTAAGATCAAGTCCTTTTGTGTAACGCATTCGTTTTTACTTAAACCATACGATAAATTCTTTGTATGTGCAAAGCTCATAAACTTCCATCTGGTAAGACTTTCGGGTATGGTGAATTTAAGTATGACTTCCCCTTTTTCGTTAGTTTGTAACTGCGGGAAAAAGAAGGCTGTTTCTTTAAAGTTTTTTCTTGCTTTTACGTCTTGTTTTCCTTCAGGAGTTTTATCCGTTGTTTTTTTTGATGCTGCGGCAAATTCTTCTTTTGGTGCGATCCCACCGGATTTTGTGTCGGCGTCTAAAGTACTTGCCGGAGCCATTTGGACTGCATTTTTTTCGCTTAATGAGAAGGCTTCACTTCTTAAGACAACGCCTTTGTTTTCATATCTATAGCCACTATAAAAATTAAAATTAAGTCCAAAATAATTCAGATAGTCATAACTTAAGGCATCAACAGAAACCGAGTTGATTCTGTAAACGTTGAACACGGATGAATTGCTTAATTGTTCCAGGGAATGAGCCCATTGATTTTTTGAGTAATAAGAGCCATAAATATTGAAATCCAATGCGCTGATTCGGAAAGCGTCGAGTGAGGCATCGTAAAGAGTAGCAAGCATTTCTGCTGCAACCTTCTCTCCCTTTTTATTTTTAATTGTTATTTTCCACTCTTCCTGTTGTCCGGGTAATAATTTATTTCTGAAAGTAGAGTATTCTATATTCAATTCTTTATTAGTGAAAGGAACCACAATTTGTTGTGCATATGAATAGACTCTCCCAAACTTAACAAACCAGGTATTTGCAATCATGCCGCCCCTGTTATTTTCTTCAATAGTTATTTCTATCGGTTTTAAAGAAGGAGTTATGGTGCTTGTTTTTGATACCTTCTCAGCTTCTAAATCATAAATGCAATGCACATCTTTATAAGAAGAAGCCAAAATAAAAGATGCTTTCTCTCCTGGTTCTGCCGTAGCTTTCATGGAGTAGGCCCATTGCGGAGCCTTAACAGGCATTTCACTTGAAAGTGGATTATAAACTGTTACATAATTGATTGATTTAATTTCTTGACCAGCTACGTCTTTACATAATCCTTCTATTAGATAACAACCGGGACTCAAACCGCCGAATTCACTGATCAGAACACCCTTGTCCTTTTTGGTGTTAAAATTTCTTTTAAAGGCCGTTTTTGTTTTTTCCCACGTGTATTGGTTGTTTTCATCCGCATACAAATCATTCGGAAAGAATTTGTAAAACTCCTCTTTGGAATAGGCGTGTTTGTCCGGCTGTTCCCATAGGCGTTTTCTGAAAACTTTGTCTGGTTGTTTCAGTTCGTAAACCGTTAGTGTGCCGGATACAAATTCCTCAACACCGTTTAAGTTTTTAGCACTTAATGACATTTGAGGAAGTGATTTTGTATTAATCGTTTCCGGCGTTTCAAAACTTAACTCGAGCGATTGATATCCCAATCTGAAACTCGTTTTTGTGTTGTGTGTTTCTCCGTTAATGTCCGTTACATCCGCATATACTTCGAAATTGTAAATAGGTTTTTCATTTATATCGACTGTTGGGTCGGAAAGTGCTTTAAACTTGATAAAGTATTCGCCCTTTTCATTCGTTTTCGTAATGCCCTGCGAAATTTCAGCAGAAGAACTTTCTATGTAGTAAGGTTTGTACCAATAATACCAATAAGGATAATTTATGTTCCGCACCACTCTGAATTTCACGTCGGCCCCATCAATCATGTAACCCGCATAGGCTTTGGCAAGCCCTTTAATGGTTACTTCCTGATTTAATTTGTATTGTCCTTTTAAAGTATCAATTAAGGTTTCAAATTTCGGACGTTTATATTCTTCAACAGAAATAAAAACTGTGCCGAAACCTTCAGTTATGTGCATTTGACCAGTC
>CALMND010000026.1 GCA_937868565.1 uncultured Bacteroidota bacterium
TTTGGTTCTGTATCAAAAGATAAGTCTTCAATGCTATAATGCAATAATCGATTTTCGATTTTTTCAGAGTATTTAGTGGTGAATTTTATTTTCATAATAACTCAAAAAATAAAATTATAAAAATCTTTTTAATTTATTTTCATTAAAGTTCTCCAAGTATTTTTATTAGTCTTTCTTTCCGAAGCCCGCTATTTAAACCCTGCGAGTGGGGTTTGTAATCATAACTTTTTTAAACACTAATATTATATTTTTATTACATCTATACTATCTGACCATTTTTCCAGTGTATCTTTTAATGGTTCGTTCTTATTAAATGAAATAAGTGTAACCACATCATCTTCAAAATTTTTAATTCTTAAATTCGCGTCACTACTTTCAATTTCCCAGCATTTGTGTTTAGGGTATAAATTAAAAAATTCGTCTTTATCTCTGAGCACTTTTTTAGTAAGATTAAATGTATTCGATGTTTCAAGTCTATTATATCCACTTGCATTAATTAAGGAATTTAATATTTCTATATTTAACTGTTCGTCCAGAGGCTTTGATTCTTCTGGAATCATCTTCAGTTTATGAAACAATGGTAGAGTAATTTTATTGTAATGTTCCTCATCAGAAAACACGTAAGTATTGTCCTGTGTGGCTAAACCATAATAATGATGCAAAATGGCTATATGAAGATTGTCTCTATCAGAAGTGAAGCCATAATGTTTAATTGCCTGATTCCAGGTCATAAAATTATTTTTTAATTCTGGCTCATTAATTTTAACGAAAGGATGAAAAATTAAATAGTTATATAAATTATTAGTGGTTATTAGATATCTTTTCAAATTATAGTTTATCATGGCTTGGTAAATCTAATATATCTGATAAAACCATTATTATTATATTGCAAAGTGGGAAGATTGCCAGGAGCTATCTTAGAGTCGTAAGATTGTATTCTAGCGCCATCAGGTAAACTGTAAGAGTTTGGGCTGCCAGAAATTGGTTTTATGCCAGGCATCTTATCCAAATATTCCTGCCTTCCCATATTAGTTACATCGTATACAAACTTCTTTTCGGCATTGGTATTTATATTAAACTCGGTAAATGGGCCATCCGTGACTGGAGCTTTATTTAATGTTAAATTTTTGGGTGTCTCTGCACTTGTTAAAGGATCGCTTGAAGATAAGCGTAATTCAGGTTCAGCACTTTCTATGGGCAATTGTCCAGGGCCTTTGGGCTCAAGATGTTCTGGTCGGATATTATTTGTTCTAACATTTTTTATACCATCACTTACTCCCTTTCCAACTACTGCAAGTGCAGCACCCATCGCAAAATCTCTGGCATATTCTTTTGGACCATTCATCGGATCATTAAAGTAGAGGACGTTTCCAGTATTTGTAAGAAAATCGCCAGCAACTGCCGACACACCGCCAGCAACCGCAACTGCAGCATAAGCTGAAGCGCCAGCTGCTGTCATAGCTGCAACCCCAGCGCCAAATGTAGCCGCGGCTATTGCACCTCCGGCCGAACCAATGCCGAAAGCCATAAGACCATCGCGCCAAGGATGGTCACTCGCCATAACCTGATCCCAATGCACAGCTAGGTTAATAGCACCTCCTATTATAGCACCAACTAAAATGTGAACCCATTGCCCATTTGGATCAGTATATTTTAATGGGTTGTTGTAAGCATAAGCGTAACGGTTGTAATTTTGTGTATAACCATGGTTTTGATTAAAATTATCGGGACTAAACATTTGCCCTAAAATGGGGTCATACAACCTCCCATTCATATTAATGGTTGATAGTTCTGGCAAATGTTCGTGCCCCGTGTAGCCCCTATATAACCAGACTGGGGGTACACTTGGATTAGTGTAATCCCAGGTAGTGTTGTTTCTTCTTCTTCCCCAAGCGTCGTAATTTATATCTGCAATTATAGCTCCATTGGCATCTGTTACTTTAGTAATGCTTCCTAAATGGTCTTCGTAAGGGTAATACATGGCTCCAACTCCATTTGTAATTACGTAGATACCACATAAACCAGAAGGACTATTGATGTAATGAACCTCACTAGTGGATCCACCTGAAACTGTTTTTTCATAATCCCCTACATAAGTTCTTGAATAAACCAAACTACCATTATTGTACATATTGGCTCTACGTCGCTCTTGATCACAACCATAAAACACATCATACTGATAACTACCCTCGTAAAAATTCTGAATTTTATTAAACGGAGTATAACTGCTATTTTGTATGTTTTGACTATTTGGAATCGTGGCAGCAGTGATTATTCCATTTGGATTGTCTACATTATTTACAGCATCAGGGTGGCTGGTTTTGTATGTAATATTTCCTAAACTCGTTTTTGTAAGAACATTACCTGCGTTGTTATAGGTTACATTGAAATTAGGTAATCCTGAGATCTGACTTTGAGTTAGTCTATCTAAATTGTCATATGTAAAACTTTCTGTCTTTCCTAAAATATTATCAGTTCTTGAGTTAAGATTCCCGTTGAATAGATTATAATTATATGTGAGTGATTGAATGTTGGGCGTATTATGCTGTAAAGGGAACCCAAAATTGTTACGGGTAATTTGTGTGGTTTTTGCATTGCCCGATAGATAACTAGATACTTCTCCCAAAGGGTCAGTGCCTCCACAGGTCCATATTGCCTGATTGTTACCGTCATTTTTGATTTGACTTAAATGACCATGTCCATTGAAAACATTTTTGGTGGTAAAGCCACTTGGATATTTTATTTTTTCTATACGACTATATTGGTCGAAAACATATTCGGTAAAATAATTTTGTCCGGCAATATTTTCCTCCACTTTATTTACTCTACTAAGCTGGTCGTAATAATATTTTGTATAATATCCATTTCCAGCGGTTTCTTGTAAAAGGTTGTTTATAGCAATACCACCTGTCGCATACTGATACTGATAAGTTCCATCTGGTCCTGTTTTTGAAACTATTCGTCCCAAAGCATCGTAAGTAAAGTTATAGGTTTTGTTGTTTGCATCTGTTTGTGAAGCTAGTTCGCCATAGGCGTTATAATTATATAAGGTGAGCCCGGCATCTTTATCTTGTAACTTAGTCTGTCTTCCAAAGTTGTCGTATTCCATGTAGTTAGCCTGAGTGCCGTTTACGAGAATTGCTTTAGGTTTTCTGTTACTCCAATAAGTATAGTTAACATTACCTCCGTTATCCGTGGCAGAAACTAATAATCCGCTAGGATCGTTAGTTTCACTGGTAACCTTTCCATCCGGATGTGTTGTTGTTGTTGTTTTATTTCCATTATTATAAGAATAAGCAAAGCTTGTCGTAATCGCTGGAAAAATAATGTTATCAGTGGTTGTAGCAGAGTTGAGTCTAAATAAATAATCATAGTTAAAGGTTGTCATTATCGGTAAAAAGGAATTGTTTTGAGTCAATTGATAGAGCCCAGTTTCCACGTTTTTAAGACCTTGTGCATTATACTGAACCATTTTAAAATGTTTGGCTCCGTTAAAACCTGTAAACTCTGTTCTGATTTCTCGGTCAAACATATCAAAATAAGAGCCCTTTTGTGGCGAACCAGGAGCATTTACAAAGGATTTATAAAGGCAATTATTAACACCTAAAGGATCTCCACCTGTGAAATCCGCAGGTGTAACCCAGTCATAGGTAAGGGTGGTGATATTATTATCCGGGGCTTTTGTAGAAGTTATCCTCCCCAATGCATCATAAGTATACAAGGTTTTAAGGCCATTAAAACCAGTGGATTCGAGGGGTTTAGCCCAAATATAATCGTATTTGGTTTGCAGTGTTTGGTTGAGAGGATTTGTTTCTTGTGTTACAAGGCGATGATTTGAATCGTAAACATAATTGGTTGTTTTTACAGGTAAACCCGAACTCGGTGAATTAATTGTTCGTGAAAGTAAAACACCCGTATTAGCATCATAGGTAAAGTTCTTGACAACCATTTTCGGATCTCCCGGTTCTTCGGTAACGCTTTGTAATTGACCGAGTGCATCAAATAGATAATTTGTTGTCCCGGATACAAGTGGTTGACCTGCTCTGGTTATGACTTTGTAAATTGAGGTTGGTCTACAAGGCATCCAGGATCCATTATTTACAAAATTATTAAAATAGGTTTGCTCATGATCCAGCCCATTATTTATGTTTTTATCAGTATAAGTTGTATTCCCATTAGCATCCAGAGAACTTTGATTGTAAAGTGTGTAATTCTGCAAATAATCAGTGTAGGTATTTGTATTAACAAAAGAAAAATAACTCACTCCTGAACCGAAATAGTAAGGATAATGAGCGGTACCATATACCTCATCGTTAAGAAGCTGATTAAGATACCAGGCCACATTTGCATGCCTGATTTTTTTCATATAAAAGAAAGTGGGGTCCCACGCATACTCATCAATAACCTTGGAGTCGGTCATCACATTGGTTTTAAATATTTTTGTAAAACCTAGAAGACCTTTACCTCTCTTATGAGAAATGGCATTTTGATATTCATAAGTTTCAGTTAAAAATCCTCCTATTCCATTCGGTGTCTTAACTTGCTTAACCACATGAATAGGAGCGGTAAATAAAGCCATTGGGTAGCTGGCCACTATGTTTTTAGTATAAACGTTAATATCGGTTATTGGTGCCGATAAAACTTCAGTTTTTCTACCAAAACCATCAACCATTTCTTTGATATTCCTGCATAAACCACCTTTATAAAAATAAATAATGCTAGGTGTAAAATTAGGACACCAAGTGGCATCTATAATATCATTTACACCATTACCATCCACGTCAGCAATATCAAAAGTTTCAGCATTAAAACTCACATTATAGGATTCGGAGAAAAAATAGTCATTTGAATTACTACCTTTCGAAAAGTAAATTTTTGTTGTGGCGTTATTTTTTTCTACAATATCCGTTTTACCATCCCCATTCATATCTGCCGCAAAGTAAAAATAGCCTGGCTGCACAAAGTCTTGCAATCCAAGTGCAGCTTTATTTAATAAAATAGGCACATCATATGTTCCATCGCCCTTGCTGAGATACATCTCATATTGATACCCTGTACCAGGCATTGACTCAGACACTATAACATCTGTTTTTGCATCTCCATTATAATCGCCCTGCAACTCAATAGATACCATGTTAGTAAGTGTATAAGAGTTTACTGGTGTTGTCCATCTTTTATAATTCGGATGACCTATAGATGCAAAAGCATTCGTAAATGCGAATGGCGAAATTACTAAACCTTGATTTAAATTTAGACTAATGACGGAGTATGTTGGCACTTGTATATTGTTACCTTTAATAATTAATTCTGTCTTTCCATCCCCATCAACATCAAAAAGTTTCGTGGCACTTGGATCTAAATTGTGACAATTCAAAAGTGCTGGTGTGTTAAATAAGTTTGCAACTGTGAAAACTCCTCCATTTTCTACACTCAAAATGGAATAAAAAGTACACTGCCCATTACCCGAACTTTGCCCATTATTATTTGCTACTGCATCGCAGTAGAGTAAATCTAGTTTTGAGTCCCCGTTAAGATCGGTTAACCAATATGAATTCTGAGGAGGTATACTTGTAGGATTATTCACATGCTGAACAGAAAGATTAATTGGTGCATTGAATCCGCTGCCATTTGATATATAAATTTTAAAGTAATCATAATTCATATCATGGCTTTGTATATAAAAGTCTTCTTTATTATCCCCATTAAAATCAAATGAGGCATAAGAGCTATATCCAAGTGTGTTTTTTGTCCATAAAGAAGAATAATTAGTATTAGCGACAAAATTTGCAGGAAAAGAATAAATTGCTTGTTGACTAAAATTTGAATTTCCATTATTTTTCAAAGCCCGGATATTGTCCCATTGTAATATTTGACTTAATATAACAGGACTATTAATTACCATTGCGTCAAACGCAACGGCATCTTTTACGCCGTCCCCGGTAAAATCTAAAAATAAATACTTTGACCTATAAAATTGGGCTCCCAGCCCTGAAGTAGCTTGCGAAAACGGGTTACCTGAATCGTTTTGATAGCTGAATTTTAGACTATTTAACTCTGAATAGTCTCTAGTTTTATAATTAATTTCGGTTAAATATGAGCTACCGAAATATTTGGTATAAGCAAAATTATATTGTGATACAAATGTGCTACCTTGTTTAATCTCAACTTGTCTTAATATAGACAGATTACTAACAGTACCACCATAAACAAACAGCTTATTCTTATCATCTTTGAAGTTATAATAAAATCTTATAGAAGTATAGGGAGCGATAGATGCATTTACGTTACCAGAATAATTAATAGATTTAACTAATATTTCACCGTTGGCATTATAATAATCATATGTCAAATAGTTTCCATTAACATCCGTTATTTTATCAAGCCTCCATTCGAAAACGGTTGTTTGATTTTGTGGAATCAATCTTGAATTCGCTGAAGTACCAAACTCTAACTTTAGTCCATTTTTGGTCTCAACAGTAAATGAGGCTGGTCCGTTACCAACTAGTCCACCAGAAGTTATTCTATTAAAATTATTTTGCTCAGTAATATAAATGGTATTGTTAGCTCCATTGGTTCCAACTGTTGGTATAAGCCTATTTCCATTTAAAGCAAAAACGTCACTATTACTTAATTGTATTTTATCAACTACACCATTATGGTATAATGTCTTTTGTTGTCTTGTTATCTTTTGAAGACCTCCAATCGACCACCCACTGCCTAATTCGCCATTACCTAATAAACTACTATAATTAAAAGATAAAGAGGGCTTCATGTTATTTGTGCCTATTGGCAAATCAACAGGTACACTGCATTCTGCCGAACCAACTGGGCTAACTTCAAAGGAATAGGGGATGGTACCTACTGGTTTTGTTATGTCCAGATTGTAATTTACAGGTTGTGTTCCAAAAGAACCGGAAGCGGTATAACCTGTATTTAAAGAAATGCTAGGATCAATGTGTAGGTCCGAAAACCCAGCACCTGCGCTTACAAGTGAACCTGGAAAAAGAACAATTTTTTGTTGATTTTTATAATCACCAGGTGGGATATATCCATTGAATGTTAATGGATTCTGCGGGAAGAAATGAAGCGTGCCTAAAAGCCCTCCGATTAAAACTAAATACCGTTTCATGATTTTATTAATTTTAATGGTTACTTAATTTTAATTTGAAGCTCTGCGTTCTCTCTTTTTAATCGTTCCACATCCTTTTTTAAATCTATAAGGTACAAGGTAAGCTCTTCGATTTTTTCCATTTGTTTACTTAAAATATCACCAGCTTGCAACCCATTATCTTTAATTTCTTTTGCAGATGGAATATTTGGTAAGTGGGAATTTTTATGAATAAAATCTTCAACTTGATTTAGTGGCGTTAGTTTGTAATTTTTAGAAAATACATAATCCGGCCATTGCGGCCTGAGTTGTATAACTACCTCTTCGGCTATTATTTTACCATTAACGGATAGTTTATATAAATTGGAGTTCTGAGTTATATAATCTCCACCAATTCTTGTACTTCCATCTCCGTAAACAATAAAATTCTCATCACCATTAGGGTTATTAGCAGTGTTTATTGCTGTTATCACTTTTGCATTGTCTCGATTGACTGTTAGTTGTGTATTGTACTTATAATCCACATTATGAATGGTTTTAACGCTAAAACCGATATCTTTCGCTTCAACAGCTAAACGAGTATTTGCATTAGATAAAACTCCAATACCCACCTGCCCAATACCTCCTGAACAAATATTAACGTCTGACCCGCAATCGGAATTTATAAATAGGGGGGCGTAACGACTAAATATAAATGCTTTAGTCATAGTTGAACCCATTTGAAGTATAGGGCCGCCGCTATAAGTGTTGTTATTTTGATAAAATAGCTGCATTAATCCACCGTATTGAAAAGTGGTTGGAGGAATGCCATCACTTGGATCACAAATACTGGGAATATTAGGCAGAACCTCGCCACTAAATTTTCCAAAGGAGAAATTACCGGGTGTCGTAGCATTCCCTGGTGTAAAGGCTAATTCAAATTGCGAAGGGTTCCCAAACTTTATTGCACTGTCTACAATCAGATTGCGGCTGGCACGGATATTTCCATTTACTTCCAGTTCATAATTAGGAGTATTATTCCCAATACCCAATTTTTGTCCAAAAGGCAAAACAACATCATTATTGACGTTGATACTAAAACTTCCGGCACCTCCTGGCAAATTACCCCAATTGCCTGTTCCTAAGAGAACCTGATTCGCATTACCTGTTGTTGCCATTGTGAAAAGTCGCCCCGTGTTATCAGCTTTGATAAGGCAGTTATTTGCATTTGCTAATGATAGGATTCTTAAATCCCCTAAATTTGTAAGAGTCATCCTCAAAGTATTATTGGTGTGGAAATCCAAGGAGGTATTGCTACTTAAACCAAATTGCGCCGTCAGGGACTGAACACTATTAAGACCTAACTGCCAACTTTGCGCTTTCACATTTGTACTAATAAGTAGCAATACGAAAGGAATTACAATTTTTTTCATGTTTGATTTATTTTTGTTGTTTATGAATTGGTTTTTGGGTTTAATATTAAAATTAAATTTTTTTAACATCCTTTGAAAAGAAACTAATTAACTACGTGTTAATAAGATTGAACCCTGTGAATGTAGGTTTAATTTTAATCGAAGGTTTCTACAATTTGGTCTTAAATTAAATCGTTTCCATCTAAAAATAAAAATTACAATCTGTTGATAAGTTTTTTATTATAATAACTTAGGTCCAATACAAAGATAATAGCTATAGGTGTGTTTGAGTGATTAATCATTGATACAGTATGCATGAAAGAATAAATAAACTGCATTAATGATAAAATGGAATGATAAATTGAAGGTATATAAGTCTATCATAAACATTTTACTTTGATTTTCAAAGAACCGCTTATTAAGAATTAAAATCAAACAAACCGAAACAAAAAGACCCCCGTAATTTTTTGAGCTTTACTAAAAATTGACTCTAATACGCAATTACTATTTTTTCTGTGACTACCTATTAATTTGGCCCTATATCAGATTTTTAAGCGACGAGCGTTGCCGTATTTTAGTCCATCATGCTCAATTCCGTTCCAATTCTGCGGCAAATTTTTTCGTTACGGGTTACTGCTTTACCCGACTAAACCCTCATTATACTGCCCCGGTTCCGCATCATCAGAGTTCTTCTATAAACCATTTGCTTTGTGTATATTTTTCTTACAAGTTGCGTATTTATTAATTATTCACTTTAAATTCCGAAATTAGCATACACAAACCATGCGTTTTTTTTCTTCGCTATCCTTCAAATATATAGTAATAGTGGTAATCGCCATGCTTTTATATAAAGAATGTGTGATAAACCGCGACAAAGACTTTGATATATTTATAGGGGCTTCCAAACTAATATCTAATGGCAAAATCTGTTATGATACCTGGATTCTATCTGGGACATCGGGACTTAAATATTATTATAGCCCCCTGTTTGCTGTATTGCTATTCCCTTTCAAAGACTTGCCACAAATAGCGTATTACTTTATTTGGTTAAGCATAAATCTTATTTTGGTTTACCGCATTTTTAAATTACTTCCAATTTTTCTCAACATTGACAAATTAACCGTTAAGCAAAAAGAAGTGTTTTACCTTTTAACAGGGCTAGCTAGTGCGCGTTTCTTCTTCGACACCTTTAGTCTAGGACAAATGACATTTGTTTTAGTTTGGGGTAGTTTAGAAGCTCTTCGATTAGTCCTTTTAGATAAATTAATTAAAGGGGCAGCCTTGTTAGGTTTAATAGTCAATATTAAACTAATACCAGTTGGTGTTTTAGCCTATTTGTTCTATGTCAAAAAAATTAAAGCCGGTGTTTATACCTCACTGTTTTTCTTGCTTTTTCTAATTCTACCGGCTCCCCTTATTGGGTTTCACTTTAATAACGAATTACTTAGCAAATGGTTTAATACGATAACTTCGACGACTTCTGAAAGTATTATGGATGATTATGGGAGACAAAGCCTGTCATCTTTTATACCTGCGCTACTGATGGATACACCTGTTCAATTTGATTTAAAACGAAATTTTATCTCGCTGTTACCTCAACAAGTAAATTTAATTTTAACGCTGGTAAGATTAACGCTAATGATTATGTTACTGTTTTTATTTGGAAACCCTTTCAGGAAAATAATCTCAAAAAAAGAATTTTTCTATCATCTTTCTCTCATCTGCTTAATAACACCGCTCTTTTTTCCACATCAAGGTAAATATTCCTTTTTTTATTTGTTGCCTGGGCAAGCTTATTGTGTTTATTCACTCATCAAACTTAAAGGACTAGACACAAAAATGAAACACCATAAAATCTACAAAAAAACACTTACGTTTTTTGTTTTGTCTTTTATATTGCTTACCTTAACTACTGATGGCTTAATTGGACGAAGATTGAGTAACTTGTGTGAGTACCTACAATTCATTACACTTGGCTCCTTTTGCTTGTTATTCGCGATGACATATCTCAAACCAAAAGTTAACTTCTAATTTATCCAACAAAAACTACGACATCAAGTCGAAGACCTCTTGAGATAGCTAACAGCGCTTTTAAGCCAGCCACCTATCGGCACTCCACTGTGCTCGAACCAACAGCAGTAAAAGCCTTTTGAGCCAGCTTCGTTAGGTATTATTTATTCATCAATTCCTCTATTTCGTCCGCTTCAATAGGAATGTTTTTCATTAGATCTTGCTGACCGTTAGTCGTGATCAAAACATTATTTTCAATTCTTATCCCAAGTCCCTCTTCCGGGATATAAATTCCGGGCTCTACCGTAAATACCATTCCAGGTTGCATAGGCTCATAAAAGAAACCCACATCGTGTACGTCTAATCCTAAAAAATGACTGGTACCATGCATAAAATATTTTTTATACGCCGGCCAATTTGGGTTTTCGTTTTTAACATCTTCCGTTCTTATCAAGCCTAATTGTAATAACTCTTCCGTCATTAAATCACCTACCGCTTTGTTATATTTGTCGAACATCTGGCCTGTCACCAACATTTTTGTGGCCGCCCGATGCACTCGCAGAACTGCATTATACACTTCCTTTTGTCGTTTTGTATATTTGCCGTTAATAGGTAAACAGCGAGTTAAATCGCTCGCGTAGTTTGAATACTCTGCGGCGACATCCAATAAAATCACATCACCGTCCTTACACTGTCTGTTGTTTTCAATATAATGCAATACGCAACTATTTTTACCGCTTGCAATAATGGGTCCATAAGCCCATCCACGAGATCGGTTGCGTATAAACTCATGGATCAACTCCGCCTCAATTTCATACTCCCACACCCCAGGTTTAATAAAAGATAATAATCTCATAAAACCTTTTTCTGTGATATCACATGCTTTTTGAATCAAATCAATCTCTTGTGTACTTTTTATCGCCCTTATTTTTTGCATAATGGGCGCGCTGCGCTCAAACTTATGTAAAGGAAACCTTGACAAAATATTTTTGTTAAATCTATCCTGAGCGGTCTCTACGTCAATATAGCGACGGGTATGCTCATTTGAGTTCAAATAAAGATGCTCCGCTTGCAGAAAAAAAGGTTTCATTACTTTTTCGAAATCCTGATACCAGTATATGTGCTCAATACCGCTAACCGTTATGGCTTCCTTTTTGTTTAATTTGGCGCCTTCCCAAATTGCAATTAACTCGCTGGTTTCTTTTATAAATAATATCTCCTTATGCCTGCCGTCTTTCACATCTGGAAAAATAACAAGAATGGTGTCCTCCTGATCAATTCCACTTAAATAAAACAAATCGCTGTTTTGTCTGAAACCCATGCTTCCGTCGGCATTGGTTGGCATGATGTCGTTACTCACGAAAATGGACAACGAATTTGGCTTCAAAAAGTTCTTAAATTTTTTTCTGTTCTCTATGAATAAACTATTATCTGTTACATCGTATTTCATGGTATCCGAATTTACTAAGGGTTACGAATTTAGTAAATTAGGCCTTTATTTACAATTTTGAATGCGAAGACCTTTGTAAACTTGTTCTTTCGATAAAAAATCATTCGAAATTTGGAAAATACAGCTGCCTTTTAATTTAAAAACCTATCTTTGCTTGATATTAAGATAATTTAGATTTATGATTGATTTAACAGGAATTATAGCCATCGCCGGACAACCTGGCCTTTACAAAATTATAGCACAAAGCAAAAATGGAATTATTGTAGAAGGGCTTACCGATAAGAAAAGGCTAAACGTTTACGCTACTACAAAAGTTTCTACTTTGTCGGACATCAGCATGTTTACTACCGGAGATGATAAACTCATTGAAGAAATAATAACTTCCATATTTGAAAAAGAAAACGGTGGCCCGGCTATTGATAGCAAATCAGATGATGCTTCCATAGAAAAATATTTTTCTGAAATTCTTCCGGAATACGACAAGGAAAGGGTTTATGTAAGCAATATGCGTAAATTGTTTGTTTGGTATAATACCATGCAAGCGACTGGAAACCTTAAGAAAAAAGAAGAAAAAAAAGAAGGCGAAGAAAAAAGCGTTGCCATTAAAGCAGAAGAAAAATTTAAAGTAAAAAATACTGTTTCAAAAGATACTTCAGGAAGTCCTAAAGTAAGTGCCGGGGTTAAAAAAACTACCGGTGTGCGTAAAACGGGTACAGCCTAAAATTAGTCTATTCATATGCAAAGCCATTCTCTTCTAATAGAATGGCTTTTTTATTGTATAACAATAAATTGCTCTTTTTACCGTTTAAATTTTACCAAAATTTAATGAAACAAATTTTTAGTTTTTTGCTCTTATCCCAAACTATCTTCTGCCAATCCTGGTATAGAATTTCCGATTTCCCTATAACAAAGCGCGATGATGGCGTTGGAGTGATTGTAAACAACAAGGCCTACTTTGGCACGGGTTTACAAGAGGGCTTTAGCATCACCGGCAATTTCGCTATACTGGATTTATCAACCCAAACCTGGTCAAACACCAGCAACATGCCAAATGGAACCGAAAGGCAATACGCTTGTGCATTTGCAGGACCAAACTGTTTTTATGTTTTTGGGGGTGAAGCTGGGGGATATGCCTTAAATACTCTCTACAAATACGACATTAGTACCAATACATGGGGCAATAAATCATCAAAGCCCGGAAATGGCCTGAATGGTGCTTCTTGCATGCCCTTTGGAGATAAAGTAATTTTTGTTAGAGGAAAAGATGACATAGGAACGGTGCATGATGAGGTATGGGAATACAGTATTAGTCAAGACGCTTGGACACAAAAAAATAATATTCCTTTTGGGGGACGTTGGAGAGCATCTGCGTCAACACTAAACAACAGTGGCTATTTACTGTTTG
>CALMND010000027.1 GCA_937868565.1 uncultured Bacteroidota bacterium
AATTAAAACTATCAACGGTATCAAGCTGAAAAATATAAGTAGTATTAACCGCAAAGGGATCGGTGGTTGAAGCTTTTAACGTGAGTGTAGTGGATTTAGGTATAATCGCATACTTATATGGGTAAACCGGCAAAATGTCCCCCCCAGGAATGAAATAATCAATCAATCCGGTAGTTGCATTATTATTCTCATTGGATTCCTTAACGAGATTTAGATAATCTACTTTTACATAAAAATTATTTAAGCCGAACCCCCTTTTAAAATCAATCGGGATGTAATATTTAAGTAAGCTGTTATTTTTTGGTGCCGCAATTTTTTTTACAAGTTCAAGTGAATCCCCGGTGGGGAAATATCTCTCAATTTTAAGCGACACAGAGTCCGAAATAGCTTTACCTCCATTGTTGAAGGTAATAAAAATACCAAGAGAGTCGGTGTACTTATTCAAATCAAATTGAACATCGTTATTTGTTAGTTTGTAATCTGGTAATAAACCGCTACTGAAAACTATCGAAGGATCTCCGTGTAGAGCCATATTCATACCGAGAAATTTCTGCATCGGATCAATTCCCGTTGTAGAAGTTATTTGTGTTGCGTATTTAACCATATCACCAATACCCTGATTATAAAGTTTATAGGACAAACCTTCATATATAGCGTGACTATATTTCGCCATCTGAAAATCATAACCATAGTTAACCGGTGACAGGAAACCTATACTGCCTTTTTGATCTTCAAAAACAAATCTTTCACTTAGCGATCGTCGCGTTGGGATGTGAATGTTGCCAGCATTACAAGCATTAACAATTAAAAAGGGGTATTTGCCTTTGTTATTATATTTTGAAGGGTCATCAATAGATATTTCCAATTCAGATTCGCCACCATGTCCAAAAAAAGTAAGTATCGAGCAGCCATCATTAATTCTCTTAAAAACACTATCGTTGATGTTGGTTTGTATTGGAGCCGTAGTGTTCTTTTTGAAAGTAGTAACTTTTGCTCCGTACAAGGTATCTTCAATTAACTGTTTATAGCTTTCCATAAAACCGCTAAATTTCACAGCGGATTCATTTTCAGTACCTCCGATAAAATGTAGCACATTCTTTTTCCAATCTACCTGCCCGGCAGCCTCGAACTGCTGAACTTTTGAAAGGTAAATATCCACTTCGTTATTGTTTAATGCTGCAATTCTTCCGATCGGAATTTGAATGGAATAATAATTTGTGTCGTTTTTTGAAAGGGTAGAAGTGAACAGATTGTCATTGCTAGGAACTCCTATGCAAGGTACCAGATTTTCATTTTGATCGGCGGCACCTAATATCGATTCGCACTTAACACCCTTTCCCACCAGGAAAATATACTTAGGCTGAGTTTTCAAACTATCTGCCAAATACCTGATGAAATTTTTAATTGCCGCTGGATGTTTATTTACACCATAACTAAATTGTTCGTAAAGGGAATTAACATCGCTAAATATTACATCATAGCCACCACCCTCTGGACTTTGTCTATAGTTTTGGTACTTTGCGGCTGATGTTTGCAAGGTTTTGTTGTAAATCAACACAAAGGGCTTTTTTGCCTGAATAGTTTTATAATCATTAAAGTATCCGTTTTGATTTACCGGCTGAAGTTGTGTAACTGCCTTGACTTGCCTATCTCCTGCCAAAAAACACTTTTTTGTCCCGCTTCCATTGGGTATAACGGCTCTCACAAAAGGTGGATTAATTACGGTCTTAATTAACTTTCCATTTGTTAAATCGTATAAAAGAACGCTGGTTGAGCCTCCATAGTTAAAATTAATAAAGTTAAAAAAAGCTTTGTTAGCGTTTACTTCATTATCGATAAATAAGGTGTAAACATTTTCATTATTCAAATTCAAATTTTGCGGATATACAAAATCAAGATAATGTAAAGTAGTTTCATTTTCTATGGAAGGAAATTGTGGATCAGATATAGATTTGAACTTAATAACCGAATTATTACCCAAGGTTTGCGAATTAAAGAAGAATGTTCTTCTCACGGGTTGATACCCACTAAAAGTAGTATCACCAAGTATCACTTCATTATTGTTCAAGTCGTTATAACTCACTTGTATTCGGTGGTCGACCGCAAAAGAACTTTTAAGGCTGGTACCTGAATAGTTTAACGAAACGTGGGACTGAAGGGTAGGGCTCGGGGACACATTCACGGCACTAAAAGGACTGGATAATGAAGCAAGAGGGCTTTGGGAGTTGCGATACAAATATAGCCCCCATCCCTCGGCTTGCGTGTAGTTCGGATCACTATTAAATTCGGGGTAAAAATCAACGTGGTTATAAATTTGTTTACCGGAATAGGTTTTTTTATTATAAAAATAATTTGCAACAGGGTAAAGAACTGAGTTAGTGTCCGTTTCAAGAATATATCTTTTATTGTTTAAAGAATTGTTAATAGTAAGAAAGGCATATACCGTATCATTAAACAATGAGTTATACGGGTTTGGTACATACTTGCTTCTGCTGTATACCATTGAGTCAACCTCGCTCATTAAAGAATTTGCGTAAAACTCTATATAATCTCCGGAATTTATTTTATCGTCTGCCTCACCGTTAATAAATACGAACTGTTCTTTACCTTTTATAAAAACTTGAAAATTCTTGGGGTTAATCGAAGTAAGATTAAAGTACTTGGATAGCGTTGTAGAATCAATCCTATAGATGCCTTCCTGAGGAACAGGAAATTTAAAATACTGTTGAGAATAGTTTACCCACTCGTTGCCATATTTTTGAGCCGTAGCAAACCAAAAACAAAAGAAAAATATGTTTAGAATGAGTAATTTTCTCACTTGTACATCTTTTTATTGATATCAACTTTAATTGAAAAAATATTTGAATACAATGCAATCGAACGATCGCCAATATCAGTTAACGCGTAGTCAATCGTAAATATTTTATATTTTACTCCGACCCCAAAATTGGGCTGATACGTAGTAATATAGTATGTTGCACGGTCATTAAGCTGTTTTTGTATGTTGCCAATCCCACCTCTTAAAAAAATAAATTTTTTATAACCAACTTCTAAGCCAAAAGCAGGTTCCATGCTCCATATTTTTCCGTTTACGACAGTGTTTCTTTGACCGTCAAAGGTGTTAATAAGGTTTAACTCTCCGAGGATGGATATGCGGTCTTTCCAAACGTTGTAAGTTCTTGCTACGCCTAAAATGAGTTTAGGTACGGTTACTTCCAGAGAATTGGTAGGAACTTTATTTCCGGTTTGTTGAAGAACCGCAATTTGTTTTTGATCCAAACTGAAACTCCAGGCGTTAAAAGTGCCTGTTACATCTCTGGCCATTGCTGCCAAACGCCAATGTTTGTAATCGTATTTCGCTCCTAAATCTAAACCAAAACCCCAGGCACCACCAAAAGAACCAATTCTCCTGCGGATAATCTTAAAATTACCACCCAATTCAACGCCCTGCAGTTTGGGAAGATGTCGCGCGTAGCTTAACAAGGCTGCAAAATCTACAGCATTAAATGTGCTCACTTTATTATAATCAATGTTGCCATTAGCATCAATTAGGTCAAGTGTATTCGGGATATTGTCAATTCCAAACCTTAAAAACGAAACTCCTGCTACACTATTGCTGTCAATTCTTTTTGATGCCCCTACGTAATCGTATTTTGCTATGCCGGCAAAGTATTCCGCATGCATTAAGCCTACCTCTATTTCATTTCGTTGATCGAGTAAACCTGCCGGGTTCCAATAACCTGAATTAACACCCTCCACCGATGCAATATTTGTATTTCCCATGCCTAAAGCTCTGGCGCCAACACCAATATTTAAGAATTCATTGCTGTATTTGCGTGTTTGTCCAGTCAAACCAAACGTTAAAGTTACAAATGCAAGAATTGGTATTTTATACATATTCGCTAATAAAGTTAAGTTAATTTTTTTGATTTTTACGCTATATTCTAACGCCGAAACTCATTTTTTATTGCCACTAACTAGTTAATAATTCCTCGGTTAAACTTAAAGAATTTTTCTCCGGAGTATTTTTTTTTCACCATGAAGTTTCTTGCTTTTTAACTTCTTTTCTTTAGAAGATTTTTTTGGTTTTGTTGCCAGTCTTTTTTTTACAGGTTTTAGTATCTTGTTGAGTAAATGTTCCAGCTTTAGTTTAGTCTCCTCCTTATTCTTCAATTGAGTGCGGTGCTTTTCTGCATTTAACTTAATAACGGAACCTTTAACAAATCCTGAGTATTTTTTTAGAATGACTTCTTTTTGAACCTGAGTTAATACATCTGATTCTTTCACGTCAAACTCTAGTTCGACGCGGGTTTCCACTTTATTTACATTTTGACCACCTTTTCCACCCGAACGGGAGGTGTGAAATTTAACCTCCCTCTTAAAAATCAATTCTTTCTGTTCTTCTGTCAACATCATTGCTTTAATAAACGTTATGAAATTAATCATTTTACGTTTCGATTTCCTCTATTTTTGGTGAATTGAGAAGATTTTTAATATTTTTCCATTGCTTGTCAAGCGTGTGTTTAGCACAAACGATTGATGACTGCCAAAAACGCTTTCAGGAATATCTTAACTTTAATGGAAATTTGGATAAATCTGTCCGTTTCGATAAGGATCGAATTTACCTCTTAAATTCAACAGGGGTCAAAGAAATCACCATTTATGAAGAAGAGTTAAAGGCCTTGGCGCGTTTTTTTGAAAATAGCACAATCGAGCAACAAAAACAGTTTTTCGCAAAAAAAAGTCACGCAAAGCTTAGTAAAAGCCTGTTAGATAGTTTGATTCGGAACCTAAGTAAAAGAAAAATAAATAAAATGTCAGGTTTAAAACCATTGACAGGAATTAGAATTGCTATAGATCCTGGTCATTTTGCCACTAACTTAAACGAAGCTAAAGCCGAGCAAAAGTATCTTTATTTTGCAAAACGAAGTGGCGCTAACGATTCGGTTAAACTCTTTGAAAGCCAATTAACCTTTAACACAGCTTTGTTGGTAAAACATATGTTAGTGGAGCAGGGTGCCATTGTGTTTTTGACCCGTGAAAACGAAAATTATACTTCGTTTAATTGTACTTATACATCCTGGATGAAATTTCATAAGAAAAGGTCTCTGGACAGTCTTTTATCTTGTAATTCTATTTCACGTGCTAAATACAATCAGCTTTTAAAAAGCAATCCTTATAAACTATTTTGGGATTTTTTCAGAGATTATGATTTGGCCAATCGTGTTTCTAAGATTAATGCGTTTAATCCTCATTTAACAGTTATTATACACTATAATGTAGACGAGAAAAATGTTCCCTGGAAACAAGTTACGAAAAAAAATTACACGATGGCTTTCATTGGGGGCGCTTTAACGGGTAGTGATTTGCAAAAAGAAGAAAATAAAATGCATTCTTTGCGACTTCTGTTAACCGACCAGTTAGACGAGTCAAAAAAAATAGCTGAACTTACAGTGAACAGTTTTAACAAGAATTTAGTTATTCCGGTTGCAACTGCAAATGACGCCGAATACCTTGCCAATAGTTGTATCGCGACTTCAGTAGGTGGAGTGTTCTGTAGGAATTTGCTACTTTGTCGAAAGATTAACTCCCCGTTGGTTTATGGAGAAAGCCTTTATCAGGACAATGAAATAGAGTGTTTAGAGCTCATGAAAAGCAATATTGTGGAGCATGGAATTAAAACGAATACTCGCTTGTTAAGTGCGGCCAAAAGTTATTACGAAGCTATCATGAAGTATCTGGAAAATGATTAATTTAGGCTTGGAATAATGTCTAGAAAAATTTCGGTATACCTTGTCGATGATCATCAGATGCTAATTGATGGACTGAAAGCTATAATTAGAAGCGTTCCTGAATTTAGTATTATTGGCGAATGCACCTTACCGCTATTGGCTTTTGAACAGATTCAATTGCTTAAGCCGGATATTGTACTAACAGATATTAATATGCCGGAATTAAGCGGAATAGAGCTTGTCAGTAAATTAAAACCCATTTTGTCTGCTACTTCATTTATCGCTTTAAGTATGTTTGGTGAACGTAGCTACATTAAAGACATGCTTAAAGCCGGAGTTAGCGGATATCTTTTAAAAAATGCAGGTAGGGAAGAATTAATAAAAGCGGTTAAATCAGTTCATGAGGGTAAACAGTTTTTTAGTGAGGAAGTTTCTTTCGTTCTTGATAGTGTTCCGATTGAAAATGAAAGTTTTACTGTTATTAGTTTAACGGAGCGTGAAATTGAAATCGTAGAATGCATTTCGAAAGAAATGACGAATGCTGAGATTGCAAAAACACTTTTTATCAGTGAAAGAACGGTAGAAACGCATCGAAAAAATATTTTTAGAAAAACAGGAGCTCGCAGCGTGTTGGGCCTTGTAAAGTATGCTCTAGAAAAGGGATTAATAAAATAAACCCTACCTAATAAGCATCACTTTTCCATTCAAGGATTTAGCCCAGCCATTTCTGGCGGACACATTCAGTTTCCAGTTATAAGCACCCTGGGGGCAGTCAAGAGCTTTGTAAGTTCCG
>CALMND010000028.1 GCA_937868565.1 uncultured Bacteroidota bacterium
TTTTAGAATCTGCATTGGCAGGTACTACTGCGGTTAACGCTGAAAAAATTCGTTTTACAGGTAAAAAATTAACTGATAAAGACTATATTCGTTATACAGGTTACCCAGGTGGTCAGCGTTTTGCAACGCCAAAACAATTATTAGCTACCAAACCTGAAGAAATATTATTACACGCAATACATGGTATGTTGCCAAAAGGCCGTTTAGGAAGAACTATAAATACCAATATTCGCGTATTTGCTGGAACTCAACACGGTCATGAGGCGCAACAACCGAAAAAAGTAGATTTAAGTAAAATCAAATAAAAAGAAAGATTAAAACTAAATGGAAGTAATTATTAACACATCTGGCCGTAGGAAAACATCAGTTGCACGTGCCTATGTATCTGCTGGTACTGGCAATATTGTGGTGAACGGAAGAGACTTTAAAGAGTATTTTACCACACCTACCCTTCATTATTACGTAACGCAATCATTAATGATTTCCAACGTACGTGATAACTACGATGTGAAGGTTAATGTTAACGGTGGCGGAACTACAGGACAGGCTCAAGCTATCCGTTTAGCGATTGCGAAAGCTTTAGTTGAAGTAAATCCTGATTTAAAAAAGGACCTTCGTGCAGCGGGTATTATTACCCGCGACCCACGTATGGTAGAGCGTAAAAAGTTCGGTCAGAAAAAAGCCCGTAAACGCTTCCAATTCAGTAAACGTTAACAGAGTATACCATTTAAAAGAAACGAGAAATAACAAATGTCAGAAAGAACATCATTTAACGAACTACTTGAATCAGGTGCCCACTTTGGTCACCTTAAAAGCAAATGGAACCCAGCAATGGCTCCTTATATCTATGCTGAAAAAAACGGTATACATATTATTGACCTTAACAAAACTGTGGCTAAAATTGATGAGGCCGCTAATGCCCTTAAACAAATAGCTCGCTCAGGACGTAAAGTTCTGTTTGTTGCTACTAAAAAGCAGGCAAAAGATATCGTTGCTGAAAAAGTAAAAACTGTTAACATGCCTTATGTTACTGAGCGCTGGCCAGGTGGTATGCTAACCAATTTTGCAACTATTCGTAAGTCTGTTCGTCGCATGAGTCAAATTGACAAAATGTTCGCTGATGGAACTTTTTCGAATGTTTCAAAAAGAGAACGTTTACAATTTTCGCGAGAGCGTGCTAAATTAGAGACCCAATTTGGTTCGGTGGCAGATTTAGTTCGTTTACCCGCCGCTTTATTTATTGTAGATATTACTAAAGAGCACATTGCGGTTGCTGAAGCAAAACGCTTAAACATTCCAACGTTCGCTATTGTTGACACCAACTCTAACCCGAACTTAGTTGATTATGCAGTTCCTGCTAACGATGATGCTTCGACCTCTATTGCATACATTGTTGAACTAATGGTTAATGCAGTAAAGGAAGGATTGGCTGATCGCAAGATGGATAAAGAAAACAGTACAGAAGAAAACGACACCAAAGAATTGAGTGCTACAGAAGCTGAGGAATTAGCGAAGGGTATTGTAATTAAAGGGGGAGCGGAAGAAGAAGAAAAAGGCGGGGCTAAAAAACCACGTCGCAGACTGGCTGCAAAAAAATAATTTGAAATAAAAATTAATAAAGCGGTCACTCTGGCAACAGATTGACCGTTTTTTTTAGGGCTTAAAATATCAATAAACTAAAACTAACAGTAAAATGGCTATCACAGCAGCAGAAGTAAACAAATTACGCCAGCAAACAGGAGCAGGCATGATGGATTGTAAAAAAGCATTAGAAGAAAGTAACGGTGATTTTGAAGCCGCGGTAGACTTTCTTCGCAAAAAAGGAGCAAAAGTAGCCGCCAACCGTCAGGATCGCGATGCTAAAGAAGGAGTCGTGTTAGCAAAAACATCGCCTGATAATAGATCAGCTGTGGTGATCAGCGTAAACTGCGAAACAGACTTCGTAGCAAAAAACGCGGAGTTCATTCAGTTTGCTGAATCAGTGGCCGCTATCGCACTAACAAAAAAACCGGCAAGTATTGATGAATTAAAAGCGTTGCCTTATAACAACGACATTACCGTTGGAGATAAGTTTATGGAACAAATTGGCAAGATTGGAGAGAAAATTGACATTGGTTATTACCAAACTATTTCTGCTGAAAAAGTGGTCGGATACATTCATCCGGGTAACCGCTTGTCTGTTGCTGTAGGTTTTAACAAGTCTGTTTCCGATGAAGTAGCGAAAAACATAGCCATGCAGGCTGCCGCTATGGCTCCGGTGGCTATTGACAAAGACGATGTGGATGCCACTACTATTAATCGTGAATTGGATATTGCTCGCGAAACAACCCGCGCTGAAGGCAAACCCGAAGACATGGTAGAAAAGATTGCACAAGGTAAACTGAATAAATTTTATAAGGAATCTACTCTTTTAAATCAGGAGTACTTCATTGATAATAAAATGACGGTTAGACAGTACTTACAGAGTGTTGAAAAGGACCTCACGGTTTCCGCTTTAAAACGCTATTCTTTAGCTTAATATTAAAAACCTCGGTTACTCCGAGGTTTTTTTTTGATTAAAAATTATTAATAAGTTCTTTTAAATGCCTCAAGTCTGAAGTAAAATAATTAAATAACTTAGAAGCAGAGTTAAATTAACCACCAAGACACTCAGAACACTAAGGTCTTCGCTGTTGTGACAGAAGAATACGCAAAGCTAAGCTAGTGCCTTCGTGGTTTAAAAAACAAAAAATGAAATACAAACGTATACTTTTAAAATTAAGCGGTGAGGCCCTAATGGGTGCGAAGGGTTTTGGTATAGATCAAGAACGCCTGATGGAATACGCCCATGAAATTAAGGCCGTTCATTTAGCAGGCTGCCAAGTGGCCGTTGTTATTGGAGGCGGAAATATTTTCCGTGGTATTCAAGCTGAAAAAGGTGGCATGGACCGTGTGCATGGCGATTACATGGGCATGCTGGCAACCGTTATAAATAGTATGGCCATACAAGCTGCTTTAGAAGGCTTGGGCGTAAGTACGCGTTTACAAAGCGCCATTAAAATGGAACAAATATGTGAGCCCTTTATTCGCCGTAAAGCCGTAAGACATTTGGAAAAAGGACGCGTTGTTATTTTTGGGGCGGGCACCGGTAATCCCTATTTTACAACCGATACGGCCGCAACCCTCCGTGCTATTGAAATTGAAGCAAACGTCATTTTAAAAGGTACACGTGTGGACGGCATTTATACTGCCGACCCAGAAAAAGATACCTCAGCTACTAAATACGAAACCATTAAGTTTGAAGAGGTCTATAAAAAAGGACTGGAAGTGATGGACATGACTGCCTTTACTTTGTGCAAGGAAAACGGCTTACCAATTATTGTTTTCGACATGAACAAAAAAGGTAATCTTGGTAATTTAGTGAAGGGCGATAAAATTGGGACCTTAGTAGAGGTGTAAGGTGTAACGAGTGTTATTTTCTATTTGCAAATTAGCATCGATTAATAGAGTGCGGATAAATAAACACGTAATAAATGAAAAAACATTTCCTCACATTTATATTATTTTCATTCGGCTTTATTGATTGTTTCTCTCAACTTGAAAAGTCAAGCGCTCAGTTCGGTGTTTCAGTACTTCCTGTTCTTGATGTGTTCAAAGTTTTTCCAGATAATAAAATTTCAGGGTTTGCGGTCATAGGAAATATTGGGTTTTTCCCAATAAAAAATTTAAGTGCTGGTATTCAACCCTATTATGGGCAGGCCTCTAATTCTTATAGCTCCTTCTTTTTTGAAAAGGAAAATCAGGAAATAAAACTTTATGGTTTAAATGCATATTTAAGATATTATTTCATCAGAAAACAAAAGTTCTTAGCATACTCGATGGCGTCTGTTGGATTCGGGAACAGCGAGCAAAAAACGACCCTTGTCTCAACGGTTATTTTGGTAAAAAGCCCTATAAACAAATCTGTCTTAACCGGTGTTTTTGGGGCGGGCATTGGCTATTTTATAGTGAAAAATCTGGCTTTAGAATTAAATATTCAGTATTTGAATATCAAGTACTTTTCTGCTGACCCAGCGGACAAGAGTTTTCATACCATAGCACCTACTGTTGGTGTTGAGTTTTTTTTGAAGTAACGCGAAGGATAATTTTTTAAAGCAGGACTAGTTGTATAAAATCGGAGCTGCTAAAATAACCATCATCAAATTATTTTATCAAAATGGTGGATATCTGCCACCTTTATTTCCAATTTGCCATATTTATTCGCTTCCTGCTTTAGTGGTTTAAATTTTGCTTGTTCCACAAAATCGGCCCATTTGTATGAATAACGAGAATAAACTGTTTGTGAATAGGTATCATTAATTGCCTTTATTAAAACTAGAATTTCTATATCACGCTCTTCTAATTCTTGACGACTTAAACCATAAATTGGGCTCTTTTCATCGATAGGATGAACAATTGTCCAACTAAATGCTAAAAAATTTATACGATTAATCTCCAACGATAACTGATAAAATTCACGTCGGTTTGTTGATGGATTCTTCATTGTCATGGTGACATTTGCTTCAGATTCAATTAATTCATACTGCTTTTTATTCGCAATACGCAACATCAATCCGGTAATTGTTTTATAAGGCGCCAGCAATACATTTTTACTATATAATATATCTGCTCTTGGTCTTGAAAATCTTCCATACAGAACTCCAGTTGCTATCGCAAAACTTAGTAAACCTAACAAAGATTCGATTGCTGCAACAATGCTGGCTGAATTATTGATGGGATAAATGTGTCCATAACCCAAAGTAGTGATAGTTTGGGCGCTGAAAAAAAATAAACCGGTTAGTTTCTGAAACTCAGAATTACCGTCCAATCCGCCAAAATTTTCTGTGCCGACGCAATAGTAGGCCAAAGCAAAAATTAAATTAATCAAAATATATCCAGTAATGATAAGCAGAGTTAATTGCCATTTTGTGGCAGTAATTAACCAATGGTACATGTCAAAGTTATTTAGGCTTCCCAATCCGGCGCGCTTCACATTAACGCTGCCGTCTCTATTAAGAAATCTAACATCTGTTTTGTAATTCTTTGATCCAAAACCAAGTTCTAGCTCTTGTTTGTGTTTTTCTTCCAAAGTTGCCATTCGTAAGGATTTAGTAAGTAATTTTGTTTTATGAAGTCCAAATTTAAGTATTATTGGTTCGCAGCTTTAATTCCTGCTATTTTTATTTTTTGGTATTTCGCCTCCGCAAAGGAAAATAAACCTGTTCGTACCCTTGCTTACTTTGGGCCAAAAAATGCTTTAAAAGTAAACGACTCAACATACCATTTTATTCCCGAATTTTCCTTCACAAATCAGTATCGCGAAATCACTACTACTGCAACCGTTAAAGACAAAATTTACGTAGCGGAGTATTTTTTCACAACGTGTAAAAGTATTTGCCCAATAATGAATACTAATCTGGAAAGGGTTTATTCCACTTTCAAAAACAAAACAGACTTCCTCATTCTTTCGCATACTGTTGATCCGGAAGTAGACAGTGTATCAACTTTACTTACTTATGCGAGCAAACATGGCGTGCACAATCGGCAATGGCTGTTTTTGACAGGTAAAAAAAACGTACTTTATTCTTTGGCGCGCAAAGGATACTTGCTAAATGCTGAAGAGGGAGACGGTGGAGATGAAGATTTTATTCATACTCAAAATTTTGCGTTGGTTGATAAAGAAAGGCATATTCGAGGGTTTTACGATGGAACAGATAGCTTAGAAATTGACAGACTCATTCAGGAAATTAACCTCTTATATAAAGAGTATGACTTTAAAGCAAAAATTAATAACTAGTCTGTTTGTTTTCGCTTTCGCTTTTTCGTATTCCCAAAAGGTTAGCGCTGTGTATAGAATTAACGACCTATTAAAAAGACTAAATTCTGCGGACACGGTTTATGTGGTTAACTTTTGGGCCACATGGTGCAAACCATGCGTAGAAGAATTGCCTGCTTTTGACAGCCTTACTGCTTATGCCTCTGGATCAAAAATAAAAGTCCTTTTGGTATGCCTCGATTTTAGAGAAAAAAAAAAAAAAAAAGTAAATCCTTTTTTACTTAGAAAGAATATTCGATCGGAATGTATATTGCTTGATGAATCGAATGGTAATGACTTCATAAACAAAATAAATCCAACATGGAGTGGTGCCATACCTGCTACCCTTTTTAAAAAAAATAAAGCAGAACGTTTTTTTGAAAAAAAAATGAAGCTATATGATCTAAAAAAACAAGTTTATTGA
>CALMND010000029.1 GCA_937868565.1 uncultured Bacteroidota bacterium
AAAAGTCGGGTTTTTACTGTAGCTACCATGGTTAGCATCGTGCATCACGCACAATCCAATACCCGACATGGAAAAACCCATTAATATGGCTAAAAGCAACCAAACCAATTTGCTTTCAAAAACGTTTAAGGTAATTAAAAAGTAAGGAGTTAAGTAAGCAACAAACATAAAGGCTGTTTTTATGTACATGTTCATGTTGCCATTTTTACTTAATTTATTCTCTTTGAAGTACATATCTACCCTTTTTTTAAGTTCGGTGTAGAACTGACGGTTGGAATTGTTAAAACGCAAAACTGTGGTATTACTCATGTATTTGTATTTGTGTGCTTTAGATAGCAATTAACTAAGCAGTAAAAGTATTAAAAAAGTTTAGATATAAAAGTCATTTCTCGCTAATTTTAACAATAAAAGTTTTAACATCTAGGGTATCTCTGTACTTTATAAGTGCAAAATGTAGGCCCGTTTGCCCCGTATCAGCTGCAAAAAAGTTAAAATCAAGACCTTTTTCATCACCATGCCAAATTGTGCTAATTTGATCAAGTACTTTGATGTTAAAATCCTGCCTTAAAACCCAGCTTTCTCCATTGGAAGGTTTTTCCGCCAAGTTAACCCTGAATTTACTACCTTTTTTTACAAAATTAAGCTCAGGACTCTCTCGATCTATTTTTTTTGGCCTGCAGGAGCTAAACAAAAGCCCAAAAACGCAAAAAAGGTGGATTACTTGCAAAATGCTTGATTTTATTTTCATCTTAAATAGGAAAATACCGTTTTCTCAAAAACCATTCACCCAAGAGCAGAATTAACACCATCCAAAACAACCATTTGAGGTCTATCAACAAAGTAGTGGTGTTCTGAGAATAGGTAACTGGTTTAATTCTTTCATTTTTTAACAAGTTCATTTTCAACTGATCAAGCTCATTAGGGTAATAAAGCTCACCATCAGTTCGGTTACTTAATTGATAAAGTAAATGATGATTGGCAACAGTATTTATTTTTTCGACAACAACCTCTTTTATGGCAAAACTCCCCTTTTTTACAAAAAAATCGTTGCCACTTTTAACTTTCGCTTCAAACGAAAACTCTCCCGGAGGCAAAAGACCAAAATTAAGTTTATACGAATTTGCCGTTTTATTAAAGGTGTAATTATATTTTTTACCTTCGCTATTACTCAAAATTAAACTCACCTCAGGGTCTGTTATTAACTCGTAACTCTTGTTATAAACTTCCCCGTTTATTTCAAAAGCCTCATTTTCATTTACAATTTTTGGATAAGCTAACCTGAAAAAACTCTTATCATTTTTAACTGACAGGTATTGAATGGTCTTACTCACCAACTCATTAAATAAATTGTGGTTACTGTGTTCAACAAAATCTCTCATGTTCCATTTCCATAACCCGTCCCCTAAAAAGCAGGCCGTTTTTAAACCATTTATATCGTTGAAAAAAAACAAAGGGTTTTTCGTTTCCACCTCCCCAATTTTTTGATTGAAAAGGCTGGATGAACTATTAAGCAAAGTATATTTCCCAAAATAAGTTTTAGTAGCAGGTAAATCACTCACAAATTTTTTAAACTCCTTGCTCAGATTAAACAAGCCAAAGGTTTCCTCAGTGCAGGCTTCCGCATCATTGTTCCCTCTATAAGAGGAATTTATTTTCACACCAGGAATATTATCTGTAGTTAATGGTGAAATAATCCAAAAGGGAATAGAATTGTTTTTGCAATCGTTTAAAAGGGCAATTTGTTCATTCGAAAATCCATGGAAAATTACCAGATTGTATAATTTCAAAGGCTTTTTTAAATCATAGGTTAAAGAATAATCCAATTGATAAGAAGTATTATTTAAAATCGCTTCTCTCAAGGCGGAAATATCGGGATGCGGGGCGTTAGCCAATAAAAGTACTTTTTCTTTGTTATCTATTACCTCTACAATAAAGGATTGCACGTTGTTCGCGGTATTTTTTTCACCTTCTAAAGTCGAAACACGAGCCGTGCATTTTAGAATGCCTGGCTGCTCGGCGCTCAAAGTAAAAGTGCAGTTGCTTAAATAATTATCAGAATTAATTTTAAGATTTTGTTTTAGTTTTTCTATTCCATTAACAGATAAGGAAACACTAACTTCTTTTCCAGCAAATTTTTTAGCGTTAATAATTACTTCTGCAGGAAAATTATTTCCCGCAAAAGCAATTTGATTGTGGTTAATTTTTTGAATCAACACATCCTTTATTTCTTGAGTATCTCCGAGTGCAATACAATAAATAGGAAATTCAATTTTTTCCGCCACGTATACTGGATTCGCACCTTTGTTATAAATTCCGTCGCTGGCTATTACAAGCGCTCCAATGTTTTGGTTGGAGTAATTATTTTCAACTTCCTGGATGAGATTTTCAATATCAGTTTCTTTTTCAGAAAAATCAGGAACCTCGTCGGATGTCCGAATTTTAGAGCCAAACAAAATCGTTTTTATTTCGTAATTCTCGGCAATTTGTTTTTTAAGAGAGCTTATTTTATTGTCAAGAATATTTTTTATTGCTGCGCTATCCGCTCCGGAAACAACAGAAGAGGAATTATCAAGGGCAAATAAAATAATTGGGTTTTCAGTTTCATTTTTAACACGTTTCAAAAAAACACTTAGAAGAAAAAATGCTATGAACGAGAGACTTAAAAAAAACAAAAAAAAAAGCGAGTAAACAATAATTTTAGGTACGTTCTGGTTCTTTTTGTTTTTACCATATAGCCATAAGGCAATGCCCAAGCCAAATAAAATACTTAGTACAAAAAAATACCAGGGACTATTGACTATTATTTTTGGGAACAAAATTTAAGTCTCCTTTTTCTAAAGATTATGTTAGCAAGCGCAGATTAGGTTAACATACCACCGCAAACGTTGATGCATTGACCGGTAATATATGCGCTTAGGTCGCTCGCCAGAAACAAAGTTAAATTAGCCACATCTTCAGCTGATCCCCCACGTTTCAGAGGAATAGAGTCTCGCCATTGTTGTACTATTTTTTCGTCCAGAGCACCAGTCATTTCAGTTTCAATGAAACCGGGGGCAATCGCGTTGCTACGTATGTTACGCGAGCCAAGCTCCAGCGCAACGGATTTGGTAAAACCAATAATGCCTGCTTTAGACGCAGCGTAATTGCTTTGTCCGGCATTACCTTTAACGCCAACCACCGAACTCATATTAATAATAGAGCCTTTCTTTGCCTTTAACATCGGTCGCTGCACGGCTTTCGTCAAATTAAAAACGGATTTTAGATTGGCATTTATAACTTCATCCCATTGTTGTTCGCTCATACGCATTAAAAGAGTATCACGCGTTATTCCGGCATTATTGACGAGCACGTCAATTGTTCCAAAATCATTAACTACCGCAGTCACTAAATCATCAGCCGCTTTAAAATTTCCTGCATCACTTTTATAGCCTTTTGCCCTAACCCCAAAAGAAATTAACTCCGCTTCCAGGGTTCTGGCTTTTTCATCGGAGCTCAAATAAGTAAAAGCTACATTCGCACCATTCTGAGCGAAACTTAACGCAATTCCTTTTCCTATTCCTCTTGTTGCACCTGTTATAAGAGTCACTTTATCTTTTAATAACTGCATAATTTTAATGTTAAAACTCAAAGATAAGTTTTAATTTTAAATGGATAAAAATAACGGACAAAGTGAAACCTACTCGTGACGATGGTTGGAAAAAAAGGTTTATGTTAACGGGGCATCTACAATTAGGGTAGCAAGTAAATGTTTAAAATTTACAATAAAATGGCTTTTTTATTGGATTTTTCATATTTTAGCGATTTTTAGCAAGGTATTTGTATATTTGCAACTATAAGTAAATTTGAATTATGAGAAAATTATTAGCCTTTGTGATTGTCTGCTTTAGCCTTTATTCTAAATCGCAAACTCTGTGCGCCGGTGCAACCAGAACACTTCAAGCAGTGAACCCACAAAATTTAGGTTCGCCCTTAACGTATTCCTTAAATCCTGGCGGTTTCACTAGTCCAAATGGCACGTTTGTCGTTTCCCCCACTGTTACGAGCACTTACACACTTTATACCACAGGTACCAACTCGGTTAATGTAATAGTTACTACTAATACTGTTGTTACCCTTACCGTTTTTGCGCAGCCTTTTATGGCTCCAACTTTTACGCAATCTAGCTGTACTAATACCGCTAACGCTTTTAATTTAAATTTGACGTTCCTTCCTACAACCCCAGTTCCCGCATACACGGTTTCATGGGGTGGAAGCCCAATTCCTGTTATTCCTCCAGGTCTTTTAACTCCGCAGCAAACCACGTTGACGGGTGGTATTCCAGCGTCTACCTATACTGCAATAATTACAACTGTAAATGGTTGCAGTGTTTCAAGTTTGTTTACTATGACTCCTATACCTCCACCGCCGAGTTATAGCATTTTACCTCTGGGCTCAAATTTTTCTATCACATGTGCTCAACCAACACTTAATCTTTCGGGTAGTAACCCTGCTTTAACTTACACGTGGACTAGCGCTAACACTGGCCCAATAGCTTCAACAAATGTTGCTATTACGTCCACGGCTTCAGGGGCTTGGTGTGTTACAGGTCAAAATACGGTTTCAGGTTGTTTCAGTACTAAATGTTTTACCGTTGGACTTAATACAACAGCTCCATTATCTACGGTAACTCCGATTTCTCAAAACGTAACGTGTACCAATTCAGCGGTTTCACCTATTTCATTATTTTCAAATATTAATACAAACATTAGCCACTATATTTATACACAGCAACAAACCACGTTTGCGTTTAATACACAAACGGCGTCTTACGTGCCTCCTGTTGGTACTCATACCTATGTGTTAATTGATTTGGCTAACGGTTGTAGTACACAAAAAACTTTTACCGTTTCGCCGGGCATTGGTCTACCAATTTTTACCATCAATAGTGTTCCGGCCAATTATACACTTGGATGTAGTACCAAAAGTATTATTACAATTAATACAACTACTGTAATTACCACGCCAGTTCAAGGGGCTCCTGTTTCCTATACTCTTTTATCTCCAACCAGTTCTACAGTGCTCCCGCCTAGTGGAAATCTTGGTGGTAGCAGTGTTTTTACAATTAATGCACCAGGCACATGGACATATTGCGTCAGAGATAATGGGAATACCTGTGATTCCAGGTTGCCATTCACCGTACTTCAAAACACGGTCGGGCCAAGCATAGATTCTGTTGATATACCCCTGAATATTTTGAATTGTGCTACACGCTCAGTTGTCATAACGGGTATAAGTGAGTCGCCCAATGTAAATTACAGTTGGTCTTTTATTTCAACCGGGGGAGGCTCTGTTACTGTAGGAAGTAACTCTTTGGCTGTTTTGGTTAATACAATTGTAACAACTAATACACTTATTAACACCTATTCTTTAACTATTCAGGATAACAATAGTTTATGTAAGAGTAACACCTTAGTACCTATGTATCAAAACTTATTCCCGCCTGACTCAAAAATTACTGCTAGTAGTAACTCGTCAACGATAACCTGTGCGACCCCCACTGTCCTGCTTACTAACTCAGGTAGCTCAGGAATACCACCAAATATTAATTTTCCACATCCTTTACCAGTTGGATTCTTATGGCAA
>CALMND010000030.1 GCA_937868565.1 uncultured Bacteroidota bacterium
TTAAGCTGTATTCCAGTTCCTCCACGCTATTGTTGATGCACGTTTCTGGGTCAATGCTGCGTGACTGGCTGTTAAATATTTGCCAAACGGTTTCGCGTTCTTTGTAGCTAACAATAGCACCTGGCCAAATAGTAGCTTGTGTTGTTTTTTCTTTACTTTTTACGGTTAGGCCTTCCGGTCTCAAACCTTTGTCAAACAATTGTTTTTCAATAGAAGCCGCTTCTTCTTTGGTTAAACCTTCGCCAGGTGTTATAAACTCATATTGCACCTGGTTTGCAGAATAAGCTCTGAATTCATCCAAAATTTCACGAGCTTCGTTTTTTAATCGTGCAAACCCAGGATTAAAATCCCCATTTAAGTAAACTTTTAAATACACCTCATCATCCAAATTTTTCAGAAGCGTTTTTGTCGATTCCGCAAGAGTATAACGTTTCTCTGTGGTGAGGTCAAAACGTTTAAAATAAAAAGAACCAATGAAATTTAGCAAAATGATAATTGCGACGAGCAACAACAACGAAGTAATATCCCTGCGTTTATTTGTAGACGTATTTAGTCTTTTTTTTACCATTTACGACTTTCTAAAACCAATTTTGTTATTAAATTGAATAGCGCTATGACGCCTATAAAATACAAAATATCTCTCGTGTCAATAACCCCACGGCTCATGCTCACATAATGATCGTTTATTCCCAGGCTCTTGAAAAGAAAATTAAATTTTCCAAATACCCCGCTCTGAGCAATAAATTCAAATCCTATGTAGCAGAAAAAACACAATAGAAGTGCGATAATAAAAGCAATTACTTGATTCTCGGCTATGGCGGAAGCAAATATGCCAATAGACACAAAACCAGCTCCTAAGAATAACAAGCCAATGTAGGACCCCCACATGCCACCTGTGTCAATATTTCCTTTAGGAGACCCCAAAAGATGAATGCTGTAGTAATAGATAAGGGTGGGAAGTAAAGAAACGATTACTAAGGTAAATCCTGCAAAATATTTAGCCAGAACAATTTGTAGGTCGGTTAAAGGCCTGGTGAGTAACAATTCTATTGTACCGGTTTTTTTTTCTTCTGAAAAAGAACGCATAGTAATGGCAGGAATTAAAAATAAATAAACCCACGGAGCGATAAAAAAAAGAGGGTCTATGTTGGCAAATCCATTATCTAAAACATTATATCCGCCGCCTTCGGTTGGAATAACCCACATAAAAATACCAATGAGCGATATAAAAACGCTAATGGCAATGTACCCAATAAGGGAACTGAGGAAACTGCGTATTTCTTTAAAATAAAGTGTAAACATTTTATAAACGGATTGTCTTAACTAAAGTTCTATTCATCGTCGTCATCGTTGGTTTCCTTTTCTTTAGTACTATCAATAATTTCGTAAACTTTTTGTGTATGATAAGCCGAATGATTTAATTGATTACTTAAAATTACAACTGTAAGTGTATCTTTTAATCGGCGGTGAAAAGCCGACCGATAACCATGCCACCAACCATTATGATAGACTTCCTTTTTATCTGGATCTTTAAAATTTTTCATTCTCCAGCCATAACCATAGTTAGTTAATTTTACGTCTTTACTAAATGCAGTGTACGCCATTTGTTGCGTTTCTGCTTTAATAATTTTATTTTGATAAAGCGCTTCGCTGAACAAGAATAAATCATAAGACGTTGAGTAGATGCTTTTATCGCCCAACACATAGTCGCTGGCATCAAATGCAACAGGACGCCATCTTGTATCGTAAGGTTTGGTTGTTTTTGGCCCGTTCAAATCAATATCCCAAATAGTAGAAGTGTTTTTCATTCCCAAAGGAGTGAATAATTCATCTCTTAAAAACTGAGAGTAGGATTTACCTGAAATTTTTTCAATGAGTAGACCTAGTAAAGCGTAGTTGGTGTTACAATAATTGAACCGATAATTTGGTTTTAGGTAGCGTTTGGTGTTTTTGGATATGAAATAATTATACATGTCTGTATTATCCATGCGATAATTTGGTTGATAAATCTCTTTATAGAGGGTGTAAATATAATTTGGCAAACCGGAGCGGTGACTGAGTAGTTGCTTCACTAAAACGCCTTCATAGGGAAAATCTGGGAAGTAGAATTGGAAGGGTTTATTGATATCCAACATTTCTCTTTCGTGCAAAATTAAAACAGCTGTTGCAGTAATCACCTTCGAAACAGAAGCTAATTGGTACATGGAGGAGTCAGTAAGCGGGTTTTTAGTTACTTTGTTTGAAAAACCAAGTGACTTATTATAAATAATTTTACCGGCCTTGGCAACCAAAATACTACCATTAAATGTTCCCTGCTTGTTAAAATTGGTAAATAATGCATCTAACTTATCTGCAATCATCCTTTGTCCCTTACTTAAGGAAGTTGTTGTGTTAATTTTTATTTTTTTTAATGGCTTATAAGTAGTGGTTTCTGTGGTAGAATTACCACAACTTAAAAACATAATGATGAGAATTATGAGTATAAAGAATCTGTTCATTGCTTTTTGGAATCGTGTTTTGTTTCTGTTTGTTCGTCGTCATTATATTTGTCGTAATCCAACTGGTTACCCCAAAAACTCATCTGTTGTTTTATCCAGACCTTGCGTTTGGTCACATAAGCACTGGCCGGATTGGCTATGTATTTCAAAGGGTTAGGCAAAATAGCAGCAATAGCGGCGCTTTCGTCTTTGTTTAGATTTCCGGCGGATTTCTTAAACCAATAATGAGCTGCCGCTTCAGCGCCATAAATTCCGTTCCCCATTTCAATGCTATTTAGGTATATTTCCATTATCCTTTCCTTGGTCCAGAAAATTTCTATTAACAATGTAAAATAAACTTCAAAGGCTTTTCTAACATAACTTCTTCCTGGCCATAAAAATACATTTTTTGCTGTTTGTTGTGAAATTGTACTGGCGCCCCTTAGTTTTTTGCCATCCTCATTGTATTTCATGGCTTTTTCAATGGCTCCCCAATCAAAACCGAAATGTTTCAAATAGTTTTGGTCTTCGCTGCAAACTACCGCTAATTGCAGTTTTGGAGAAATGTTTTCGATGTCCACCCAATCATGTTTTAAAATGATTTTTTTCCTTTCCGTTTTTTGTTCCACACAACGAATCAGCATTAGAGGGGTTAGCGGAACAGGTATCCATCTGAATAAAAGAGTCATGCCAACCGATAGGATGACGAAAACGACAACAACTCTTAAAACAATTTTAAAAATCCTGTGCAACATTTGGTTAACAAAAACAAAGTTTAACATGCAAATCTATTCGTATTTTTAACCCCTGCAGGATTTAGTGCAGAAATGAATTAACTATTGGTTTTTAATTACTATGGCCGAAAAATTGACCTACTTTGTTTCAATTGTATTAGCGATTTTGCTGGGTTTGTTTTTATACAACAAATTCAGGGTGGCACCTTCGATTAAATTTGACCAGTTAATTTTAACTGACATTGAAGGAAAATCTGTAAAGTTTATCGATTTTAAAGGAAAGAAAATGGCCGTTTGTTTTGGCGCGTCCTGGTGTGGAAATTGTTTGGAGGAGCTTAAAACTCTAAAGGAAATAAAAAATAGTGATTTGCAGGATGTGGAAATTATTGTAATTAGTGATGAACCCTTGGATCGTGTTGTAACCTTTAAAAACAGAGGCGAATTTCCTTTTACTTTTTTGAAAATGGATCAGTCGTTTAGCTCGATTGGTATAAACTCAATCCCGACTTCATACATTGTTAACAGGCAGTTGGAAGTTAAAAAAGAGACCGTGGGTTATCTGGACTGGAATGATCCCTCCACACGAGAGCATCTTAAAAAATTAATGGACTAAAGTAAACAGAGCATAAGTTCTATGAGTATTAATAAAGATGTTACTAAGCTTAACCCAAAGGAATATATTATTATAAAAGGGGCCAGACAGCACAACCTTAAAAATATTGATGTCGCTATCCCGCGTAACAAAATGATAGTTATT
>CALMND010000031.1 GCA_937868565.1 uncultured Bacteroidota bacterium
TTTTAGTGAGGTCGTTTAAATTCTTGATACTTTCTGTCACTAACCGCGTTCCCTTCGAGTTTTTCTTTGTCCCGCCAACCATATCTTTCCTTCCAATACCATTGTCTTCAATAACAAAATAAAGCAAGTTGCCTTGTTGATACACATCAATATTAAGTTGAGGAACTCTCTCCTTCAATGGTAATAGTCCGTGCCAAATAGCATTTTCGATAAAGGGCTGCGTAACAAAGGAGGGAACCAGGATTTCACTTAATTCTAAACCCGATGCTATACGTAAATTAACGTTAAAATCGTTTTTAAATCTTAATTGTTCCAACTGCAAATAAAGTTTAAGAGTTTTTATCTCTTCTGCCAGGCTTAAATGGTGTTTTTCTGAACTATCTAATGTCTGCCGCAAGAATGCACTGAACTTTGCAAGGTACTCAACAGCCTTGTCGGTTTGTTCGGTATATATTAAATTCTGAACCGCAGACAAGCTATTTGACATAAAATGAGGGTTAACCTGCGAACGCAACAACCTCTGAGTGAATTCGATTTTATGCTCCTGCTCACGCATTTTACTTTGTTTTCTGAAAGAGTTGGCGAAAACAAAGACCGCTAGTAAAACTCCCATTAGGGAAATAATAACAACGGCGTTTAGACTGAGGCGCAAGGCTTGATTTTGGTTTTGCTCGGCTAACAGTTTATTCTCGCTTTCCTTTTTTTCAAGCTTGTAATCGAACTCTTTTTGAAGAAGTTTCTTTCGATTTTTTTCGTTTGAAACACTATCCTTACCCCTTTGATATAATTCATTAGCTTTAAAAGCTTCTTCATAATTTCCGCTTTTTAAATGAATACGAGTTAAAACAGAGGCAATGGATGGAATTAAATAAGCAAGAGACATTTTTTTAGCTAAAAGTAAGGCCTCATTCCCTATTCGTGCTGCTGTTTTAGTATCCTTTAGATTTAACGCATTTTGGGCTAAAAGTGTGAGAGTACCAATTTTCTTTTCTGTAAAATGATTCCTTTCACTTATTTGTAGGGCCTTATTAAAAAAAAAGCGGGCGCTATCATAATCAAGCTGCATTTCGTGTGCATCGCCGATAGCGTCGTAAACAGCGGCAATAAGGATACTATCTTTTAGTCCATGAATGTAATTTGCACTGTGCAGATAATAGAACTTAGCTAATTCCTTATTCTCAAGTTCACGGTAAATCCCTCCAAGACCTATTAACCCTGTTGCAATTTCATCGTTTAGTTTTAGTTCTTTACTTACCCTAACAAATTGCAATTGCATTTTTAGGGCTCTATTTATGTCACCTTGCTGTAGGTATAAATCCCCAAGAAGTGCGTGAAACCTATTTTGGTGCTTTTTATTTTTTATTTCTTCTGATATTTGCAAACCTTGTAAACAATACTTAATAGCCATGTCAGTATAGTTATGTTGCAAATAATATCCAGCGAGATTGAAAATTGGGAAAACTACTTCTGATTTTTTATTAAACTTATTTGCTATTTCTACTGCCCTGTTCAAATACTCTAAAGCCTTATCCCCGGTATCTTTTTTAGTAAGCCACCCTCCGGCAATGTTAAGCGCACGTATTTGATAAATCACGTAATTGCTTATAATAGCTTGGTTATATATAGTGTCCCAATAACCCGTTCTTGTAATACTCTTTTTAACTCCTATTTTGTATCTCAGTCTTACCTTAGCGGAATCAAAATTGGTATTTCTCACTTCCAATTGTAACGAATCAATTTCTCTTTGGACTTGCATGTTTAGGGTTTGTGCCATTGTAGGCAAATCAATCGCTAAAAACAGCAATTTTGTTAAAATAAATAGCTTCACTTTCATAGAATAAAACTTGTCATAATCTTAACGGCCATTTAAAATAACACAATTAAATTTTTAATTCCTCAATATTAAATTACTTGTTTCATTAAAAAAACCGTTAAAACAGTTTTTGACACCATAATTTTGTAAGAGCGTAATTAAGTTAAAAACGTAGATTTAGAGTTGCGATTTGAGGCGGGAACCAAGATTTAAGAGCGCCGAGGCAGATGGAGCCCGGGAATACTAGACCGTCAAACACCAAACAGAAATATCAATTGGCAAGTTTTAAGCCCTTAAATCATTCTGAACTTGAACCTTGCTTTATTAACGAATCCAAAACATGGTAGATTTCAACCATTTTAAACCCATTTTTTGCATTCTTAACACAATAATTTCAAACTAATTGCGTATTTTTAAGGTTCAACTCTGAAAAGCTCTGTGAGGCGAATTTTACTATACCTTCTTTTTTTTCTTGCTGTCCACACAAGAGCTCAGTTTAACTATGGTCATCAAATGGATTTTGGTAAAAACCGTATCCAATACAAAAGTTTGGTTTGGACTTATCTGGACTATGAACGATATCGGGTATACTCTTACCAAGGGGGCACAGAAATAGCAAAATATGTTTCTTTAAGCGTTAATAAGTACCTGGCTATACTCGAAAAGAGATTGGAATATCAGGTTGAGGACAAACTGAATATTCTGGTCTACAACAACCAAGGTGACTTTAAACAAAGTAATCTTGGTTTGAGCAGTGATGAGCAAAACAACACAGGAGGGGTTACACGAATTATTGGTGACAAAATAAGCGTATTCTTTAATGGCTCACACGCCGAGCTAGATCAACAAATTACAGCGGCGTTGGCTGAATTGCTCATTAACAAAATACTATATGGTGGTAGTGCCAGAGATATGGTTCGTAATTCTACACTACTAAACATTCCCGAATGGTATTCCAAAGGATTGGTAAAATATCTATCCGAAGGCTGGACAACCTATAACGACAACGTAATGTATGATGATCTAAAGAACGATAACTTCAGCTCTTTTAATCGCTTAACCGGAAGGCAAGCAGCGCAAGCGGGTCATGCTTTATGGTATTACATTGTTTCAGCCTATGGTGAAAATATGATTCCCACCTTGCTATACATGACTCGGGTGCAACGTAGCCCCGATAATGCTCTAATCCCAACTCTTGGTGTTAGTTTACAAAACCTTATTTATGATTTCACTGAGACTTTCCACCGTAGAATATATATGTTTAGAGATTCACTCAGAAAATCACCAATTAATAATAACGGAGTTCTAAAAAAATACAAGAGTTTTAGATACTATAACCAACTTAAGCTTAGCCCCGACGCTAAAAAAGTAGTTTATGCCCGTAACGAATTAAATCAAATAAGGGTATATATGAAATCGCTGGAAGACAATAAACAAATGCGATTGCTTAAATTTGGGCCGAAAATAGAACAGCTCGAAGACTACAACTATCCGTTACTAGCGTGGCATCCTAACGGCAAAATTGTTGCCATGATTTATGAGAAAAAAGATGAGTTAATTCTGCACACTATTGACATTGAATCCAAAGAAGAAGCGAAAAGAAATTTGACGGGATTTGAAAAAATAAATAGTTTTTCCTACAATCCGGATGGTAAGAAAATAGCTCTAAGCGCAGTTAAAAGGGGCAAAGGACAAAGTGATATTTTTGTTTTTACCGTTAACTCAAGCGGTATCGAACAACTGACCAATGACATCTGGGATGACAACAATCCTGTTTTTGTTAAAGGAACAAAACATGTAGTTTTTGAGAGTAACAGAATTAACGATACCATTAAGGCAAGCGACGACGCGAAATATTTTGTGAAAATAAATCGCAACATGGATTTATTTATGGCCCCCTACCCATTCACTTCCAAAGTCTTAGTAAGAGTAGCGAATACACCAGATGTAAGCGAAACAAATCCTCAGGCCTACAAGGACAATTACCTCACTTATATTTCAGATAAAAACGGAATTAAAAATCGATATTTTGCTGAATACGATAGCTCTATTTCGTTTGTAGATACAACAGAGCACTACCGCTACTTTTTTAAATCCAAACCTATCACCAATTATGATAGAAATATTCTTGAACAAAATATTAATCTTTTGGGAAC
>CALMND010000032.1 GCA_937868565.1 uncultured Bacteroidota bacterium
CTGTTGTTTTGTTTTTTTAGTTCGAGTTGCACATTCTTTTCTTTTCCTGAATATTTTAAAGCATTTCCAACCAAATTGGTAATGATGGAAGGAAACGCTTGTTCATCTATTTCACAAAAAACGTCATCCTCAATGACAAGTTTTAATTCTTCTTTTTCAAGCTCTTTTTTGTAATAGCGTTTCGCTGTAGTAGATACGAGTTCGCTTAAGTTTTGTTTTTTTTGTTTAAAAGTATATTCCCCGCTGTCTAAACTATTCGCTAAGAGCACATTGTCAATTAAGGCATTCAATCTGTCTGTTTCCACTAGCGCGTTGCGAATTAACTCTTGCTGGGTGAAATCATCTAATTTTTGTTTTTGCAAAGTTTGCAATTGCAATTTCGTTGCGGCAATGGGTGTTTTTAATTCGTGGGTAATGCTGAGAAAGAAATTTTTTTGTTGGTTATTTAAAACGTTTTCTTTGTCAACGGATTGCTTGATTTTGGAAATACCAAACAATAGAAGTATTAAAAAAACGGTACCTTCTCCAACAATCATAAGTGTTTGCATCTTTTTTTTATGATGCAGTTCTTCAATGTCAGTTTTAAGAATTTGTTCATCTGTTGAGGATAACTCAATTAGCTTTTGTTTTTCGTTAATTATCAAGTTGTTCTGTTTGACTAACAGTACTTCCCACCATAAGAATTGAAGCAAAATGTATCCAAACACAATGGTTAAAATAACTATGGAGCGGGAATTAGTTTTCATGAGGCGCTACGTGCGGAAACTCAATTAAATTTTCAATTTGTATTAAAACTTCAGATGCTTGTTTTATACTAGCCACATCTTCAACGGTTAAATATAGTTTATTGTTCTGTTCTTTTAGCGTACAGAGCCTCGGATATTTTTGAGCAAATACTAAAGCTGCTTTGAACATGGGACTTTCAAAATATTCACTCTGCTTTTTATTTAAAAAGTATGCTAGTATTTTTTTGTTTTTTAGAGTTAATTTTTCAAAGCCTAGTTTCATAGCTTTCCAGCGCAAACGTACCACATTAATTAACTCTATCACTTCCACTGGTAAAGGGCCGAATCGGTCTCTTAAATTCTCTTCGAACAATCTTAAATCTTCTTCTTTGGTGGTGTTGTCCAGTTCGCGGTAAAGCAACAAACGCTCTGTTAAACTGTTCACGTAAGTATCAGGAATGAGTAATTGCAAATCCGTTTCAATGACAGTTTCTTTTACAAATTGTCTGGAGAAGACCGATAAGTCCTTGCTCGTTCCATCGTCATCAATAGCTTCCTTGTACCAATCTTCTTCTTTAAGTTCTTCTATGGCTTCGTTTAGGATTTTCATGTACGTATCAAAACCCATGTCGTTGATGAATCCACTTTGTTCTCCTCCCAATAAATTACCAGCTCCTCTGATATCCAAATCGCGCATCGCAATTTGAAAACCACTTCCTAAATCACTGAAGTCAACAATTGCTTTTAAGCGTTTGCGCGCTTCACCGGTTAAAGAAATTTGCGGCGGCGCCAACAAATAGCAAAAGGCGTGTTTGTTGCTTCGCCCAACCCTGCCGCGCATTTGGTGCAAATCGCTCAGTCCAAAGTTCTGCGCTTCATTTATAATAATAGTATTTGCATTACTAATGTCAAGGCCACTTTCAATAATTGTGGTGGCAACTAATACGTCGTAATCGCCTTCCATAAAACCAAGCATCACGTCTTCCAGTTTATCTCCATCCATTTGTCCGTGGCCAATCGCAATGCGGGCATCGGGAACCAGACGTTGAATTATTCCTGCAATTTCGTTAATGCTTTGAACTTTGTTATGTACAAAGAAGACTTGACCCCCACGATTTAATTCGTGGCTCACAGCATCGCGAATTAATTCTTCATTGTAAACGTGTAGTTCTGTTTGTACAGGATATCGGTTAGGGGGTGGGGTAGAAATAACCGAGAGATCACGGGCACCCATTAAACTAAATTGCAAAGTTCTTGGAATGGGAGTTGCGGTTAGCGTAAGGGTATCTACATTTTTTTTAAATAGTTTTATTTTGTCTTTTACACCTACTCCAAATTTTTGTTCCTCATCGATAATTAAGAGTCCGATATCCTTAAACTTTACCTCTTTACTTACTAACTTATGTGTGCCAATAATTATATCCAACTTACCTTCACCTAATTTTTTTAAAGTTTCCTTTTGTTGTTTACTTGTTCTAAAGCGATTGATGTAGTCTACGTTGCAGGGTAGGTTTTTGAGCCTTTCCTTAAACGTGTTGTAGTGTTGATAGGCTAAAATTGTTGTGGGTACCAAAATGGCAACTTGTTTACTATCGCATACGGCTTTAAATGCTGCCCGAATCGCGACCTCAGTTTTGCCAAATCCAACGTCTCCGCAAACCAGACGATCCATGGGGTGTGGTTTTTCCATGTCACGCTTCACATCGTTTGTCACTTTTATCTGATCCGGGGTATCTTCGTAAATAAAGGATGCTTCCAATTCATGCTGTAAGTAATTGTCTCTTAAAAAAGCGTGCCCTGGCTTAGATTTTCTTTCAGCGTAAAGTTTAATTAAGTCGTATGCAATTTCTTTTACGTTGCGTTTGGTTTTTTGTTTCAAGGTTTGCCAGGTGGTGCTTCCTAATTTATCGATACGCGGCACTTGCCCTTCTTTACTGCTGAATTTACTGATGCGATGTAAGCTGTGAATGCTCACGTACAAGGCATCGTTATCTTTGAATAATAATTTTACGCTTTCCTGTTCTTTTCCGTTGATGTTTAACTTTTGCAAGCCGGCAAAGCGGCCGATGCCATGGTCAATATGCGTTACGTAGTCGCCCGGATTTAAAGTCAAAATTTCCTTGATAGTGAAAGCCTCAGCGCTACGTTGTTTTAGTTCTTTTAACTTAAATCGATGGTATCGTTCAAAAATCTGGTGATCAGTATAAACTGCAATTTTTAAATCATCGTCAATAAAACCTTCATGGATATTCAAAGGAATATATTCAATTAAAGTTTCATAAGTGCGATGCTCTTTCACTAATAAGTCATTAAAAATCGTGATGAGCCTTTCAGCTTGTCTTTTATTATCCGTGAGGAAATAATTTTTGTAACCTTTGGTTGTATTTTCTTTTAGATTGCTAATGAGTAGCTCGAAATTTTTATTAAAGCTTGGTTGGGGTTTTTGATTGAAATACACATTGGAAGACTGGGCTAGATGTTTTAAGCCATAACCAATACAACAGAATTTTTTTATTTCTTCTTCCAATTCTGTTGAAGGGGCATATAATTTTTCGGGCGCTATTTGCTGTATTTCCCCAGCTAAATTTTTGTAAGCGTTTAGAGCAGCATTCGCTTTTTTATCAAATACATCAAAAGCATATTCCAGATCGTCGTATAACAGAACAGTCTCTAATGGATTAAAATAATTAAGTAGTAGTGCTTTTTCTTCGTTAAATAATGAGGAGTTAATATTTGGAATAACGGTTACAAAATCAAAATGGGTGGTGGAAAGTTGCGTGGAAGGGTCGAACGTTTTAATGGCGTCCACTTCATTTCCAAACAGTTCAATACGATAAGGATATTCATTAGCAAATGAATAAATATCAATAATACCACCCCTTAAACTGAATTGACCGGGTTCAAAAACAAAATCTACTTTTTCAAAATTAAAGGATAACAAAAAGTCAGAAATAAAATCAACGGATAATTTTTCGCCTTTTTTAATTTGTAGGGTGTTATTGTGTAGTTGTTTTTTAAGTGTTACTTTTTCACTCAAAGCTTGAGGATAAGTAACGATAATCCCTTTAAAACTTTCTTTGGATAAAAGATTTAAAACTTCCGCACGTTCCTGGATATTCGCATTAGTCGTTTTTTCAATTTGATAAGGTTGCCTGTAACTTTCTGGAAAATAGAGCACTTTTCGACTTTGACTTAGGGCTTCCAGGTCATTATAAATGTAAGCCGCTTTTTCGCTGTCGGAGGCAATAACAAAAATGCTTTTATTTAACTTTTCAGACAAAGTTTGGGCTAAAAACGACAAAGACGATCCGTTTAAACCCTGAAACCAATGGTTTTGGTTAAGGTTTAGCAAAGATAATTTTGAATCAAAAAGCCCCTCAAACTTCCTGGTAAGAACCATTTATGGCTTAAAATTACATATAAATTTCTTTTAGAGTTATAAGAACATTTTAAATTTTAACATTTGCATTCGATGAAAAAGCCAAGGGCTATCTGTATATTTGCTAGACATATAATTTAGAAACATTAAATTAATCTAATCATGAAAAAAAATTTACTTACATTTATTATGATGGTATTGGTTGCTGGCGTCCATGCACAAACACCGAGATTATCATTGTACGAAGAATTTACCGGAGAAACCTGTCCTCCCTGCGCCTCTACTAATCCGGGGCTTAACCTGTTGTTAGCCTCTCCAACCAACACGCCGAAAATTGTTGCCATAAAATGGCAGGTTCCTATTCCTTCTGCGCCATCTAATACATGGTCCCTTTACCAAACAAACAAAACCGAAATAGATTGGCGCTGGAAGTCAATCGCAAATGGTGGTTATGGTTATAATCCTGTAATTAACTCAGCTCCCTCCAGCAAAATTGATGGGCGTGAAGCAACTGTGTTTGGTGCGGCAAGCGGCCATCCTGCTAACCTAAATAACAACGTCATCAGTACCGCGCAATCTTTTACTTCTGCATTTTCGGTTACGATGAGCCGCGAGTGGGATGCTACCTGCAGCGCCGTTAACCTAACCGTTAATATTCAAGCCACGGCACCTTTTACTTCAGTAGGAAATTTGGTATTCCGCACCGTTATGGTTGAAAGACTCATTCAATTTTCGGTTCAACCAGGCACAAATGGTGAAAAAATATTCGAAGATGCCGCCATTAAATCTTTTCCAACCTTGCAAAACGGCGTTCCAATGGCAAGTGTTTGGACTGTTGGTCAAACGCAAACATTCACATTGAATTGCCCATTACCCTCGTACACAAGAAAAAGAACCGAGGTAGCTTTTGTAGGATTTATTCAAGACGATGGTAACCAACGAGTGGCACAGGCCGTGCGAGCCGAAAAGGCCCTTTTAATAAATGATGCCGCGGCAGTTTCAGCAAAAGTTAATGCAGTTTGTTCTGGAACATTAGCCCCGGTTGTTACGGTTGCAAACAATGGTTCAAACGCTATTACTGCTCTTACAATCACTCCATATTCAGATGGAACTTCGGGAAATGTAACTACATGGACTGGTAGTTTACCTTCAGGTTCCTCAACTACAATTGCTTTAAATAGCATATCCACGTCTACCGTTTCGGGCACACACACATTCTCATATAATATTGTTGCCATGAACGGTACAGATTTTGATTTAAGCAATAATGGATTGTCCGTTAAATTTCCAGTGACTTCAGCTTTTCAAGGAACTCCGGTTGCAGAGGGCT
>CALMND010000033.1 GCA_937868565.1 uncultured Bacteroidota bacterium
TGAATTTTCCATCATTATTTATATCTTCAAAAAAGGGAGTTGACTGACCACCTTCATTAAAATTGTTTGTCGAATTTGATATGAGTCCAAAAGGACTGTTAAAATTTGCGGGAACATTATATTGAAATATTTTCCCGCTTACAGACCCTAACAAAAGTTTTGTTACACCACCGTCGTTATAAAAAAACGGCACAGCAAGTCCATCAAGGCCGTATTCGTTTGGGTCTCCTTTTACATCTACGCTTCCCAAAAAGGAACTTATTAAACTAAACGAGGGTACAGAAATTGTTCCAGTATTTTTATAAAAAGAAATTCTACCGTTTTTAGTACCAATTAGCAAATCTAATTTACCGTCTGAATCGAGGTCAAATAATTGAGGAGCTGCCGCCGCCGAAACAGTAGTAAAATTAAAAGGATTGCTTTTGAACACTGAGAAGTTGCATAAATTTCCTTGCCCAGCCGTATTCTCAAGCCAGTGCACTTGGCCGCTTGAAGTTCCAATTAAGATATCCATGTCACCGTCACCGTCGATATCTCCAATGGTTGGCATCGCAAAATTCAAATTTGGTTGTGCACTCAAGTTTCCATAATCCCTAGTTATTAAAGAATATGAGGGAACCGAAATCGATCCAATATTTTTATATAATGTTAATCGTGCTCCTAACACCCCATTGTTGTAGTAACCGTAATTTCCAATAAGTAAATCCTTTTTGCCGTCTATGTCATAATCCAAAAGAACCGGAAAAGAATTTTGGCCTACATCAATCATTTCGTCCTGCAGAAAGTTGTTTTTCACGAATTGAAAATTAACTGTGTTGGTCACACTAACGTTTTTATAGTACCAAACACTTTTATAGTTTTCACCGGCATAAGTATTTGGTGAAGCTAAAAGATCTTTTTTGTTATCGTTATCAACATCTAAATAATAGGTACAGGGAAAATTGCTGATTTTTACTTGTGTATTCGTGTTGTTTTTACTAGGATAATTTGGATATAGTTTAGTAGTATCTGAAAAAAGTGCCAGCGTGGGAGTGCCTGTGTTATGCACATATTGCACGTCGTTACAAGCCACGTCTCCCATTATGAGGTCTTTGTCTCCATCTCCATCACTGTCAAAGCACATGAGACAAGAACCCGCGTGGTAAGGCTTTTGGTTAATAAATGACGGTGTAAAAGAACTTCTTTTATTACAAAGATTAAAATCAACTGAACAATTACTTTCAGTAACTTTTCCCCAACAGTTTTCACCTAATTCAAAATTTAGACTGTCCTGATGACCATATGTTTCTTTGCTTAGATTTTTATGGTATTCAACGATTACTCCGAAAGAGGAAAAGGTAAGGATGTCGATGTCTCCATCATTGTCAACATCTGCTAAGCCTGGTAATCCTGCGGGACTTGCATATATATTGGTGAAGTGTGATGTACCACCAGGTGTGTAATTAGAGGATAAACTTTTTTTTACGAGCTTAAAGCTTAGTCCGTTATTTTGGACACTCATATTTTTGTATACTGAAATGTTCCCATTTTCAGAGCAAAAAAGATCTTCTTTGTTGTCCCCATCATAATCAATAAAAGTAGCCCAATTAAAAACCGTAGGAAAAAAATAACTATAATCTGGATTGGCTCTGTAAAAGATTTTTCCTGCGTTCCCCTTATTAATATAGCATCTGAAATGGCCTTTCACGTAATTGTTTTGCCTATCAAAAGCGACGATATCTTTTTTACCGTCCAAATCTATATCGACAGAAGAAAAATTGGCATAATTAAGGCCATTTGACCAAGGCATTTTGAGCGTGTAGTTGTTTTCAATTACCGAAATGGTGTCCCTTGCTACGGGCAATTGTGCCAGCGAAATGTTTAGAAGACAGAAAAAGGGAGCTATTATTCGGAGCTTTAACATACTATACAAAAATATGCAAATAAAAAACGAAAAACTATAATTTGCTCGCCCACTTAAACGTTAAATCCCTCCAGATACTAAAGATTTCAACATAAGCTGGCATATTTTTTGTAATTTAATTCCTGATTTATTTGAAGAAATTTATTCTCATATTACTCTTAGGTATAAGCCTTGAAGGTTTTGCGACACACATTGTAGGAGGAGAGATGATTTATGATTATCTGGGTAATGACAAATATCGCATCGTACTCAAAATATACCGAGACTGCTTCAATGGTCAGGCACCCTTTGATGGTTTGTCCTTGGCGAATGGTCCCGTTATTCCTGCAAACATCACGGTGCGGGAGGCTAATGGAGCTGTAGTAGGGGTTTACAATATTGGGACGCCAATCATTACGGTAATTCCACCCACCATCAATAGTCCTTGCGTTACCCCTCCAAATAATGTTTGTGTGGAGGAGGGGGTTTATACATACACCTTAACACTACCTCCGAAAACGGGAGGGTATTATATTATTTATCAACGTTGTTGTCGAAACACTACTGTTCTGAATCTTCTCCAGTCGGGTGAGCAAGGCTCAACCTATTTCACTAAAATTCCAGGCCCGGAAGACGCAGTAAATAATAGTTCTCCGAGATTCAGCAAGTTTCCGGCCATCTTCTTATGTGAGAATTATGCTTTTAACTTCGATCATTCTGCGGTTGATCCAGATGGAGACCAATTAGTATACTCTTTTTTTAGCCCTTTTCAGGGTGTGGACGGTTGTTGCACCTATATTGGAAACCCCAGTCTTCCATCGGTTTCTCAATTTTGCGCCATCCCCCCATCGAATTGTCCACAGGAAGCACCTGCTCCAAATTATCCCATAGTAAGTTTTATTGCCCCCTATTCAGGTAGCTACCCTATCGCTTCTAATCCCTCGCTAAGCATTGGCCTGCTTACCGGAAAATTAACGGGTAAACCTATTCTTCAAGGGCAATTTGTTGTTGGAATATGTGTAGACGAGTATAGAAATGGAAAATTATTAAACAGGCATTACCGCGATTTTCAGTTTAATATTGTGAACTGCTTGGGCGTTTTGGGCGGTTTTGACAATGAGGTAAAGTGCAGGGGTAACACATTTAGCTTTAATAACCAAAGTTTTGGAGGAACAAATTTTCATTGGGATTTTGGGGTTCCCGGAACCAATGTGGATACATCCAACTTGGTAAATCCCAATTTTACTTATCCTGATACGGGTAAATATACCGTTACTCTTATTGCAGGTTCGAACAGCTCATTGTGTAAAGACACTGTGAAAAAAACTGTATTAGTATTTCCAGCACTTGACATCAATTTCCCAAAATCTTCAAAACAATGTTTAAGTTTAAATTCATTTAACTTTAATGTCACTGGCTCTTATATCGCATCGACCACATTTAATTGGGATTTTTCGTCTGCGGCAAGCCCAAGTACATCCACGCTTTTGAATCCAAAAAACATTACGTTTAGTCAGCCTGGCAAGTTCTTTGTAAAGTTAACGGCCAAACATTTTGCCTGTATAGATTCATTTATTGATACAATTCGAATTTTAAATGAGCCAATTGCAAAAATAGGCGATTTGCCAACTATCTGTGTAGGTGCCCCATTGAAGTTTAAAAATCTGGCGGTCAGCGAAGGACTCATGACGAGCAGTTGGAATTTCGGTGATAATACAAGTTCAACTGAATTCGAGCCAACTCACAGTTATAGAACTTCCGGTATTTTTCGGATTGATTTAAAAGTAATAACAGAAGGTATATGCAGCGACACAGTGACTAAAAATATTTGGATTAGCCCATTACCTCATGCTGGTTTTATTGTTACTCCCAAAATTACTACCATTTTAGACCCTGAAATCAATATTAAAAATACCGCCAGTGGCGACGCCATGACGTTTAGATACACCTTTGGTGACGGAGCGTTTTCTCCTTTTCCTGACACAAAACATATTTACACCAGTGATGGCAGTTATTTGATTACGCAGTTCGTTACTAACGGTTTTGGATGTACCGACAGTACCACTGAAGTGGTCAACCTTCAACCTGAATTCAGGTTTTGGATACCGAACGCTTTTACTCCTGACGGTAATTCATTAAATGATATGTTTATGCCGGTGACTTTTGGGGCAACCAAATATCTATTCGAGGTATTTGATCGTTGGGGTCAAAAACTATTTTCAACCAACAACACTAATCAGGGCTGGAACGGAACTTATAGAGGCAAAGAGTGTCAGCAGGACATTTACGTTTGGAAAATAAGTTATAAAAATCCTGTTTTACAAAGCGTCGAAACGCGCTATGGGCATTTCACTCTTCTGAAAAACCCTTAGAAGCCAGACCTTCTTTGCTTTTACGCCAAACCCAGACAAGACCCGGTATTAGCAATAATGCGCCGTAGGTTAGAATTTTAAAGTGCTCATAATACCTATTAAATTCGCCTAACAATATTTTGAGATTAGCGGTGAGGTATATCAGAGTCAGTAAAGAAATAACGCATCTTTTTCTTACATAACCAAAGGACTGGAAATTAATTATTGCGTAATATAAAACGATGGCAAAAGCCGGCACGGTATATAAAAATGCGTAGTGCTGCTGATGGGGAAACACCAATGGCACTAACAAAAGAATATAAGCTATTTCGACCATTTGT
>CALMND010000034.1 GCA_937868565.1 uncultured Bacteroidota bacterium
TAACCCGCACCTTTGGTGTAATGCCCCGTAACATTCAAAGTAAGCCGGGAATTAAACTGCTGAATAAAATGAAGTTGAAAATTATTCTGCTTGTAATTATCGGTCTCGTTTTTGTAGTATTTCAAATTTCCGTTTTCGTCGTAGTATTCTCCGCAAGAATTATAAGTTCGTTTTCCTTTTTTTATGGAATCTTCCAAAACATAATTCCAGGCCTGATAGGTTTTTTCCTGGCCTAAAAAGTTGATGAATTTGAGAACCGTTTTTTTGCCGTAATATCCTGCGGCCAAATAATAAGATTGTAAATTGCTGGAAGCTCTGTCAATATATCCGTCGCTGGTAATCCGCGAAGCTCTGGCATCCAGTGTAAACTTATTGTTTAATAAACCGGTTCCAGCAGACAAAGTATTTCTATAAGTATTGAACGAGCCCGCCGTGGAAATAACATTGGCATAGGGTTTTTCGTGCAGTTGATTGGTTTGAAAATTTATCGTGGCTCCGAACGCACCAGCTCCATTACTCGATGCACCAACGCCACGTTGCACTTGAATGTTATTGGCACTCGACAGTAAATCCGGCATATCCACAAAATAAGTTCCCTGTGATTCTGCATCGTTTACCGGTACTCCATTAATCGTTACGTTAATGCGTGTTCCGTCAGAACCGCGAATGCGAATACCGGTGTAACCCACGCCATTTCCGGCATCAGAGTTAATCACCACGTTGGGTAATTGATTCATAATATAGGGCACATCTTGTCCCAGATTTTGTTTCTTCAAAGTTTCCTCATCAATATTACTAAACGCGATGCCGTTGTTTTTGTCAACACGTGTCGCATTTACAATTACTTCGTCTAATTGATTGTTAGAAGAAATCAAAACGGGATTGAAACTTACATCTGCCGAAAGATTGATGGTGTCTGCTTTTTCGAGATAACCCAAACATTTGAAACTAAGAACGTAAGTGCCGCTTTTTAGATTATCGAATTCAAAACTACCATCTTCTTTACTCACCGTTGCCAGCTGTGTATTTTTAATTCCAATAAAAGCAAAGGGTATGGATTCTCCCTTTTCTGATTTAACGGCGCCTGCCAATTTGAATTGCGCTTTTCCCAAGCTAATACAAAGTGTTAATAAGCAAAGGCCAATCGTATTTTTACTAATCATTTTATAACGCATTGGAGCAAAGGGGACGCGCCAATTTTAAATTATATATCCCTCCGCAGGCATTACCCTGATCAGGTGTATAGCAAACAACGATGAGCGTTAGTTGCTAACGGGTATAATCTCAGCATCTTGACTTAAGATTTTAGATTTTTTATTTATGAAGCTAATCCTAGCCCTTAAATCTCAAATCGTATTTCTTAAATCAAAAAGCACCCCTTAAGACGTTACGAAGTTAGTTGCTGTAAACCGATTGTGCAAAAAAATATTTTGCAGCCACAAAATAATGTAGAGTTTTGCAGGAAAGATGGAAGAAAAAAAGCGCATAGCCATTATTGGAAGTACGGGCAGCATCGGTACTCAGGCTTTAGAAGTGATTAGAGAAAACCCGGAAGTTTTTGAAGTAGAGGTTCTGGTGGCGCACGCCAACTCTGATTTACTGATTCAACAGGCACTTGAGTTCAATCCGAATGCTGTAGTGATTGGAGACGAAAAGCAGTACCAAAAAGTAAAAGACGCTTTGCTTCCAAAAGATATTAAAGTTTTTGCCGGAGCTAAAGCCATTGAACAGATTGTGGAAATGGAAACCGTGGATGTTGTGTTAGCTTGTGTAGTGGGATACGCGGGACTCGCGAGTACCATCAATGCGATTAAACATAAAAAACCAATTGCTCTTGCCAACAAGGAAACACTGGTTGTTGCCGGGGAATTAGTAACCAAACTCGCCAGAGAAAATGGTGTTAATATTTATCCCGTGGATAGTGAACATTCTGCTATATTTCAATGTTTGGTGGGCGAATGGGAAAACAAAATCGAAAAAATTTATTTAACTGCGAGCGGAGGGCCATTCAGAGGAAAAGACAAAGCATTTTTAGCAAGCGTGAAAAAAGAACAAGCGCTTAAGCACCCCAATTGGACAATGGGGGCAAAAATCACCATTGATTCTGCAAGCCTCATGAATAAAGGTTTGGAAGTAATTGAAGCGAAATGGTTATTTAATTTAAGTCCTGAGCAAATTGACGTGATTGTACATCCGCAAAGTATTGTTCACAGCATTGTGCAATTTGAAGATGGGAGTATGAAAGCGCAAATGGGTCTACCGGACATGAAATTACCTATACAGTATGCGATGGCCTACCCGAAAAGAATAAGGAACACATTTCCGCGTTTTGATTTCTTAAATTATCCCAATCTTACTTTCGAAAAACCGGATTTAGATACTTTTACAAATCTGGCTCTGGCTTTTCAGGCGCTTAAATCCGGCGGAAACATGCCTTGCGTTTTAAATGCTGCCAATGAGGTGGCTGTACAGGCTTTTTTGAATGACAAAGTTAGTTTTATGGGTATGAGTCAGGTGGTTCAAAATACAATGGCAAAAGTTGGTTTTATCAAAAATCCTGACTATTCCCAATACGTTGAAAGCGACATGGAAGCCCGCATTGCAGCTGTAGAGGAACTCTAAATCACAATAAAGTTTAAAGAGCTTTTTTAATCCTTTTAAATCGCTTAAAAAAGAGTAATTTTACGCTGCTTTAAAAAAATCAATCACTAGTGGGTTAGAGAATTAAAGCGTTAAAAAATAAATATGTTTATAAAGATAGCACAGCTTTTTTTGAGTCTTACCATTCTGGTAACATTACATGAGTTTGGACATTTTTGGTTCGCCAAAAAATTTAAATGCAGAGTAGATAAATTTTATTTGTTCTTCGATTTTCTTTTTCCCTTTGCAACAGTTTTAAACTTTCCCCTTTTTAAAAAGAAAATTGGTGATACCGAATATGGCATCGGCTGGTTTCCTTTTGGCGGCTATGTGCAAATTGCGGGAATGGTGGATGAACAAATGGATAAGAGCATAATTGATGCACCGGTTCAACCCTGGGAACTGAGGAGCAAACCAGCTTGGCAGCGTTTATTGGTAATGATGGGCGGGATTATCATGAATTTGATTGTAGGGGTTCTGATTTTTTGGATGGTATTGTTTGCTTGGGGAAAAGACACGCAGCCTATTACCAATTTGCCCTATGGTTTAATGGTGGACAGCGTAGCCTATAACATGGGTTTGAGGAATGGAGACTTCATAACAGGTTTGGATGGCAAGATTGTTAAATCCATTAACAGGATTCCCATTGAAATCATAATGAACGGTGTGAATACAATTGATGGTGTTCATGCGAATGGTCAAAAATTTTCTATTCCGGTTGATAACGATGACCGATCGATTATATTAAAACGCCTGAAGAAGTCTGATTTTATTAGCCCAAGATTTATCCCTAAAGTTAAATATGTTGATAGTACTAGTTTTGCTGCCAATGCAAACATTAAAGTAGATGACAGGATGATTGCCGTTAATGGAGTGCCTGTGAAATTCTTTGATGAGTTTAAAAAACAAGTAATTAAGAACAAAGGGGGGGAAGCAGCACTTACCATTTTGCGTGGAAGCGACACGGTAAAAACTAATTGCAAAGTAAGCGAACAGGGAATTATGGGTTTTGTCCCAACTTCAGTTGATGAATTTAAAGTCCAGAAGCAAAGGTTTGGTATTGTTGAAGCTTTTGCTCAAGGATTTAAAGATGGTGTGGAAATGATTGTGATGCAAGCCAAACAGTTCGTGGTGATTTTCACGGTAAAGGACGCTCATCAGCAAGTAGCAGGTTTTTATACTATGGTTCAATCGATGAGCCCGGTATGGGATTGGCAACATTTTTGGATGTTTACCGCCTTTTTGTCGCTAGCCTTGGCCTTTATGAATTTTTTACCCATTCCAATGTTGGATGGAGGTTACATCATGTTCATTTTGTGGGAAATGATTACCGGAAAAAAGGTGTCGGATAAGGTAATTTATTATGCGAACAATGTGGGTTTGTTTATTGTGTTGGCTCTTATGTTATATGCCAATACCGATTGGTTGCGGTTATAATCAAAAAAATGAATAAACCACTAATTATATTTTTACTTTTTTTTTCGGTTTCTTCCTTTGCTCAAAACAAAACAATCAATTCTAAACATAAAACCGAAAGAGAAGTTTCAGGGGGTCACAAAGTTTTATTAATCCCTTTTGAGCCTAAACTTTATTTGGGTGAAATTGATTATCACATCAACGCGGAAACCAAACTTACGGCCAAAGAAATTAAAAACAAATTCCGGGATGGACTTAACGAACAGCTCTTCAAAGCTTTCAAAGCCTCGAAGTATAGTGTGCTGGATTTAATGGAGGACACGGTTAGACACAAAAGGGATTTGGAGGAGATTTATCAACATCTGGGTTACGATTATCAAAGGGTTCCTAATCAAGAAAACTATAGCCCGCCAAAAAAGGAAAAGGAAGAAAAAAAAATAGAAAAAGGCCAGATCATTGTTGAAACAGATGGAGAGAGGCGTTTTATGAACGCTAAATTGGATAGTCCTAAATTATTAGTTTCCTTTTTTTCTAAATATAAAACGGATGTTTTTATATTCATTAATCAGCTGGACATAAAGTCGGCAAACTCGGCGGAAGTTAATTCAATCGGAGTGCACAGCGGGAAAAGAAAAATTTCAGCGTACTACACTGTGTATAACTCGGAAGGAAGAGAGCTAAACTCCGGGCTTGCGGAAGAGGAATTTGAGCCTGAACTTAACAATCCGAAGAAAATCATTGAAAAACATTTTTCTAGAATAGCGGCAGTTATTGTATCTCGGGTAAATAAATCGCTTGGTTCAACTAAATGATCTGCATTTGTTTGAAATAAAATACCCAAAGACTACTAAAGTTTCTTTAACCTAATAAACTAATTCGCTGCTGGTAATAAACCATAAGTTTTTCCGTACTCCAACATTTGCGTTGTAAAATCGATGGGATATTCAATCTTAATATCTTTTATTTTATCACCTTCCATTAACGGAACAAGTTTTGGTTGTATAAACCCCGCATAAGGCGCAATGTTAAGTTTCGCATATCTATCTAAAACTTCTTTATGCAGGGCTGGATCAATTTTAACCCCGTAATTCTCAATTAAGGCTGCTCCAGCTTTATAATCTCCCTGAGATTTGATACGCTGGATTTCTCTTAATAATTCGCCAAATAACACTCGTAATTTATTATAATCATTCACTACAAAAAAAGTTTTGCCATTTTCAAACTTTTTTTCAATCACCTTTTCTTTTTGTCCCTTTTCAAGAGCCCAAGCAGAAACCATTTTACGGTTCCGCATATGTGCTTCTTCAATATCCTTCCCAAGCTTAATACGTGCCAATTGAACAATTAATCCTTTGGTAATGTACTCGTCGTATGCAGCTTTACCGTAATCCAGAGATGGCATAACTCCCAATTCGATTAATTTAGGATCCATCAAATAATAAAGAGCAACTAAATCAGCCCGCCCTTCTTCCAACGCACTGGCATAATTTTTTAAAGTTTCATGAGGTTGTCCAATTCCTGATTCAATCTGCCCACTGGCATGCCCAATAACTTCGTGCATATCGGTATGCAATTTATCGGCTAATGAAGCGTTGTTTATTACACGCTCTTTAATTTCATTGTTATAATAAAATTCTCCAACAACACTTCCGCCGGACGCGTGCTCGTATGCCTCTACAATGTTTCCGAGATTAACCGACTTGCTTCCATGTGTTTCGCGAATCCATTCATTGTTGGGTAAATTAATTCCAATAGGCGTGCTCGGTGCGGCGTCACCACTTTCAACCACTGCATTAATTACCTTTGCAGAAATACCTTTTACATTTTTCTTTTTATGTTGAGGCAATAAAGGCGAGTTATCTTCAAACCACTGAGCGTTACTGCCAATTGTGGCAATGCGTTTGCTGGCTTCAAAATCTTTTACAGAAACTACCGATTCAAAAGAGCCTTTTTTTCCAAGAGGATCCTGATAAACCTCAATAAATCCATTCACTACGTCTACTGTGCTTGAAATGTCTTTTACCCAGGCAATGTTATATGCGTCAAAATCTTTCAAACTTCCTGTTTTATAAAATTTTATTAAAGCTTCTAAAGCCGTTTTTTGATTTGCGTTTTCGGCCACCGTTACTGCCTTTTCCAGCCAATACACAATTTTTTCAATCGCCTGTGTATACATACCTCCCACCTTCCAAACTTTTTCCTGCAACACTCCATTTTCCTTCATTAACTTGCTGTTTAAGCCAATCATGACGGGTGTTGTGTCTGCTTTGTTGGTCATTTTTTCATAGTAGGCGATAGCTTCTTGCTGACTCACACCTTCGTAAAAATTCACAGCTGAGTTTTGAAGCATGTCCGTTTTAGAATCCAGACTCACTTTTTTTGCCGCAATTTTCGGATCAAAAATCAGAGGTGTCACAAACTTAATAAATTCCTCTTTGGTTT
>CALMND010000035.1 GCA_937868565.1 uncultured Bacteroidota bacterium
CGTCCATAAACTTTATCCCGGTTGAAGTTTGAGTAAAGGCTGCATTTTGCGAAATCGACCAGGACGGGGAAATTACCACTTGGCTGAAAACCGAACTTACTGCTAAGGCAGTTATTAAAGTGAGTAGTTGTTTTTTCATTTTATTATTATTTATTGTTTTATTTTACTGTTTTAATTTAAAGAGTGCCAAATTACTTAAATATTAAGATAATATCCAATTAATTTAACAAGTCAATTCCGTTTTGGATATAGTTTGGAGATTTTAAGCTAATTTATGTTCTTTTTTTGATTCCCACAAATTTTTTTGCCAAACAGATGTATGACAGCACTTTCTATGCAAATAAAATATCCTACATTTGCCGAAATTTTTCAATGCTTAACACCGATATTGTAATAATAGGTGCTGGTCCCGTCGGTTTATTTGCCGTTTTTGAAGCTGGTCTTCTTAAAATGAGATGTCACCTTGTAGATTATCTGCCACAAATAGGCGGACAGTTGTCTGAAATTTACCCCAAAAAGCCGATTTACGATATTCCTGGTTATCCAAGCGTTTTAGCGCAGGAATTGATTGATAACCTCTTAAAGCAAATTGAACCCTTCAAGCCCACTTTTACACTTGGTGAAAGAATAGAATCAATTGAAAAAAAAGCTGAGTGCGATTTTGTAATAACCTCACATTTGGGTACTAAAATAGCTGCTAAAGCAGTAGTTATTGCCGGTGGTTTGGGCTGTTTTGAGCCACGCAAACCGGAAGTTGCCAATATAGAAAAATACGAAAACGGAAAGGGTATTAACTATATGATTTTAGACCCCGAAAAATATAGAGGACAAAAAATGATTATAGCAGGCGGTGGCGACAGCGCGCTGGACTGGACTATCTTTTTAAGTGAGGTTTGCAGCGAATTAACGCTTGTTCACCGCAGCGAAAGTTTTAGGGGAACTCCTGATAGTGTGGCTAAGGTAAATGAACTGGCAAAAATTGGCAAAATAAAACTGTATTTAAATTCCAATATAGAAGCTCTTTCGGGAAACGAACAACTAGAAAGTATTTCTATCTTCAATACAAAAACAAAAGAAAAAACTACTATAGAAACTCAACATTTAATTCCCCTATTTGGTCTTAGTCCAAAACTTGGGCCTATTGAAAACTGGGGTCTAAATTTGGATAAAAATGCCATAGAAGTGAATACGGAAGATTATAGCACAAACATTCCGGGCGTTTATGCCATTGGCGACATTAATAGTTACAAAAACAAATTGAAATTAATTTTATGCGGTTTTCACGAAGCTGCATTAATGAGTCACAGTGCCTATAAATACATTAACCCTGGTGTCAAATATACGATGAAGTATACAACCGTTCAGGGGGTGAATGAATTTTAGTATATTGATTAGCCGCAGATTTTTCTGATTATGTAGATTATTCTCATTCCGCCCAGGAGCTAGAATTTTTCTCCAAAAATTTGATGTTGTAAAACCACTCTAGCCCCAAATTTCCTACTCCAAAATTTTGCCAAATATTCTTGTTCTGTTTGTCCGGGTGTTGGAATTAAAATCAATTTTTTCTTTTCCAAAACATGAACGTCCATTAAAGTGCTGTACCCGCTCCTGCAAATAATTGTTTCCGACTGAAGAATGAGATTTTTTAACTCATCTGAAAAACAGAAATTTTTTATTTCAAAATTATTTGGTGTGAAAGTCATGTCATTTTCAACTCCTCGTACCAACATCATTTTTTTATCTGTCTCGCGAAACTTCTCGCAAAGTAATTTTTCCAAAATACCTCTTTGAGGTTCTTCACCAGAAAGTAAGAATAAGTAATCGTATTTTATTGTGTCGGTGTTGTTATTTGTTTTTTCAAAAATGCTAAGTGGACCAACATACTTAACAGGAATTTTAATTTCGCCTGAGTCGCTCAATTCTCCAGACAAACGTTCGCTTTCGTTCTCATAGTCGGGCACCCAAACCTCGGTAAAATTATGGATGTATTTTTTATTGAGGTGATTTGCGAATCCATTCCCGAAGGGTGCTTTTAATTTTAACTGATGCGTAACAAAAATGGAGTTTACATTTTTATTGTATAAACCAAAACGATTGTCGCTGATAACAACATCTACTTTTTCCTCGAAAATTATTTTTTCAAGAACTTTTTTTTCACTTTTGATAACGGCATCTATCCTTGGCCATTGCATTAGAATTTTTAACCAAACAGGTAAAATAACCGAATAAGAAATGTTATAAGACGGCAACATTTTTTTTTGACATCCAGGGAATAATGTGTCAAAAAATAATTGATTTTTTTGAGTAACTCCGATTATAATTTTGTTGTCTTTTGCTAATGATTTTACCAATGGTACGCATCGTGTTGTATGGCCAAATCCCCAATCCAGTGGTGCAATAAATATGGTTTTCCCAGCGATCAGTTTATCTAAAATCAATTAGCTTTAAAGAAATTTTATACCCGTTATAAAACCAATAATTCATCTCGGTAAATCCGACCTCTTTATTGAAATAAAAAACGGCTCCGTTTTTACCTAACTTAGTATGCTCGCCTTCAGAATTTATTTTCCAGCAAGCCAGGGTTCCAAACTTGTAATGTCTGGCCTCTCGAGACTCAATGATATAATTACTTTTAACGTCGCCTTGAAAGCTTCCAAAACCTTCATAAATTTGAAGCATACTTTGCCAGGAACGATTAACTTCCAACGGTAGTTTTACCTCCGGAAATGGAGCAATCTCTGTTAAAACATATTGATTTTGCCTAAGGGGGTGTATCCAAATCCGGTTTTCGTTTTCAATAACTCCCTCTTCATATTTATGCATCCAGCTTCTTTTTAACCCATTTTGGGCTTTTTGAAAAAGCAACGCTGAGTCTGAAGAGGAGTAATTACTTAAAAAAATCACGAGTGTTTGTTTTGAATCCCTTTCCCACACTTTTTCAGTAGGTTGCAGTGTAAGTGTTTCATAGCTTAAAAGTTTGTCTAAACTGTCGACGTAGGTTACCTCATAAGTATAATTTCTTTCTAAAGCCCAGTACTTATGTTTTTTTTCAGCTAAAGTTTTATTTTGTGAAAAATAATTGCTGGAAAATAAAATAAGAAGATAAAGAATGTACTTATTCTTTTTATAGATGAACTGAATATCAATTTTAGGAGCCAAGATTATGATTCTTCATCCTCTCGTACATCTCAATCCACTTATCAACTGATATTTTAGAACTAAGCTCTCCAATTAATTTATACGGAATGTCCTCTAACTTCTTAAACCGGATACAGGCCTTACCCATATCCAATTTTGTTTTGCAGTATTTTGGATATTCAGAAGAAAACCATTTTAACAAACCCGGGTTTGCATAGATCCCCATGTGATAAACAGCAACGAAATTCTTCTGTGAAGCAATACTCATAAATGGCAATGGTAATTTAGGGTCACAATGGTAACCGCTAGAATATATCGAATGAGGCACAACGTAACCCAACATGCCGTAACTCATTACCTCAGCAAAACCTTTGGGAATATTTTTTTTAATTGTTGAGCGTAGTTTCATCATCGCCACTTTTCTGTCATCAGGAAGCGACTCTATGTACTCTTCTGGTGTAGCGGCTTTTGACTGCATGACAAAAATTCTAAGCGTCTATTTTGGCGTATTTAGCGTTCTTCTCAATAAAATCACGGCGTGGTGGCACCTCGTCACCCATCAGCATACTAAAAATTCTATCCGCTTCGGCAGCGCTGTCAATATTAACACGACGTAAAGTTCTGCTTTCAGGATTCAATGTTGTTTCCCACAATTGTTCCGCATTCATTTCTCCTAAACCCTTGTAACGCTGAACGCCTACTGAATCTGTTTTATCGCCACCCAATTCGCGGATAGCGATATCGCGCTGTTCCTCGTTCCAACAATATCTCTGATCTTTTCCCTTTTTGACCAAATACAAAGGAGGCGCGGCTATGTAAACGTGCCCTTTTTCGATCAGCTCCTTCATGTGACGAAAAAAGAAAGTGAGGATTAATGTTGTAATGTGAGAACCATCCACGTCGGCATCACACATAATAACAACTTTATGATACCTGAGTTTTTCAATATTGAGCGCACGCGCATCTTCTGTTGTTCCCCTAAAAACACCTAGTGCCGTAAAAATATTTTTAATCTCCTCATTGTCATAAATTTTGTATTCCAGTGCTTTTTCAACATTTAATATCTTTCCTCGCAGAGGCAAAATTGCCTGGAAGTCCCGGTTACGTCCTTGTTTGGCAGTGCCCCCTGCACTATCTCCCTCAACCAAAAACAACTCACAGGCAAACGGATCTCCACTTGCACAATCTGCTAATTTTCCTGGTAAACCAGAACCATTCATCACACTTTTACGTTGCACCATTTCACGGGCTTTACGAGCTGCGTGCCTGGCCGTTGCTGCTAAAATTACTTTGTCAACAATGGTTCGGGCTTGTTTTGGGTGCTCTTCCAAATAATTTTGCAGGGCTTCACTCACGGCCTGATCAACTGCTCCAATGGCTTCATTATTCCCTAATTTAGTTTTGGTTTGCCCTTCAAACTGTGGTTCCTGAACTTTCACAGAAATTACCGCTGTCAAACCTTCACGAAAATCGTCGCCACTTATTTCAAATTTCACTTTCGAAAGCAAACCGTTTTTATCTGCATAACTTTTTAATGTACGTGTAAGACCTCTCCTAAAACCTGAAAGATGAGTCCCTCCTTCGTGAGTATTGATGTTGTTTACATAGCTTTGAATGTTCTCGCTATAGGAATTGTTATATAACATCGCTACTTCAACCGGAATGGAGCCTTTATCGTTTTCAATGTAGATGGGGTATTCAATTAGCTTTTCTTTTGCATCATCCAAATACAACACAAATTCACGCAATCCTCCTTCACTAAAAAATTCTTCGGTATAGGGCTTGCCGTTTTCATCCTTTTGGCGCTCGTCTTCCAAAATAATGCGAATTCCCTTATTCAGATAAGACAATTCACGCATGCGGTTTGCAAGGGTAGTATAATTATATTCTCCGACAATAAATATACTTAAGTCGGGCGTAAATGTAATGATAGTACCTCGTTCTGTGGTTTCACCAACTTCCTTAGCAGGATACAAAGGTTTTCCTTTGCTAAATTCCTGTCTTGTAACTTTACCATCGCGGTGAACTTCAGCAATTAGTAAATCAGAAAGCGCGTTCACACAACTTACCCCAACACCGTGCAAACCTCCCGAAACTTTGTACGTGTCTTTGTCAAATTTTCCACCCGCGTGCAACACTGTCATTACAACCTCCAATGCACTCACGCCCAATTTTGGATGAATGCCGGTAGGAATACCCCTTCCGTCGTCTTTTACACGAATAGAATTGTTAGGTAAAATACTAACTGTAATTTGTTTGCAATGTCCGGCAAGTGCTTCGTCAATTGAATTATCCACCACCTCATAAACCAAATGATGCAATCCTTTTATTCCAATGTCGCCAATGTACATGGCTGGTCTTTTTCTTACCGCTTCTAAGCCTTCTAAAACCTGAATGTTGTCCGCTCCGTAATTCTGTTTTTCAGTTGTAGTTTCTGACATATATTTCGTCTTTTCTGTTTTTTAATTATCCTTTAAATGTACTGAAAAATTAGGGATTTCGGCTAAAAAAAAGACTCAAATGTTACTAACAAAATGTTAAAACTTATATGTGAAAAATTAGCTTATTTTTATCGCTGTTTTAATTATATGATTTGGCACATTCTCAGGTATTGGATTAGTTTTTTATTACCTGCTTTTTATAAAAGTATTCAGGCAAAAAATACGAGACATTTACGTGTAAAAGGACCCGTTATAATTGCCATGAATCATCCAAACGCCTTTACCGACCCTGTAGCCTTTACTATGGCTTGTTATCCGCCACGCTTAAGATATCTTGCCAGAGGAGATGTTTTTAAGCCCGGATTTGTGTCCTGGATGCTTGAAAACATAGGTATAGTGCCCATTTTTAGAATTCAGGACGGAGGCAAGGAAGGGCTAAAAAAAAATGACGATGCTTACAGAAGGGTGAATGAGCTTTTGAAGAAAAATGCAAAGATTATTGTTTTTGCCGAAGGACTCTGTGTTCAGGAAAGAAGGCTGCGCCCCCTTAAAAAAGGTATCGCCAGAATGGTTTTTGGGGCTTATGAGGCTTTAGATAACGATGAATTGATTGTTGTGCCCGTTGGGGTTAATTACGATAAACCTGACAAATTCAGGAGCAATCTGTTTTACAACGTGGGAGAACCCATTTATGTTAAGGATTTTATAGGCGAATACAAACAAAACCCTGCCCGGGCAAATAATTTGTTTTTACAGAGCCTTGAACCAAAAATGAAGGAGCTTATTACTCACATTAACGTAGAAAAAAACGATGAGGTGGTTTATCAACTTGAAGTTCTTTTGAAAAGGGATTGGGTGATGGAACAGGGTTTAAAATACAAAAACCTTGATGAGAGCTTTATAGTTTTAAAACAAATAACCGAGCTGGTCAATAAAACCGCAGAAACGAATCAGGTAGCGTTGGATGAATTTAAATCAAAAGCAAGAATTTACTTCGATTCTTTGAATAAAAACAGACTACGAGACTGGCTCATTAATCCAAAACAGAATAAGAACCTGACTTGGTCAATGGTTTTTATTCACAGCATTTTACTATTGCTTGGAGCACCCATTTATATTTTTGGGTTTGTAGGTAATTTTTTACCTGCCTTCCTCACGGATTACATTACCAGAAAACTAGTAAAAAAACCCGAGTTTTACTCGTCTATCGCCCTGGCAATAAGTATGATTGTGTTTTTAGTTATCTATTGTCTATGGTTTTTCATTGGTTATTTTTTATTTGCGTTTATATCCTATCCCATCGCCGTTTGCGCAGTTTTTATGCTAAGTGGCTGGTTTTGCCTTTATTATCATCCTTTGTTGCTTAAAACGGCCGGTATGTATAGGGTGCTCAAAAACAGACCTTTATCTCAGGAATTGTTAAAGCAAAGAGAAAGTTTACTATCTTTAATTAACAAATTTTAGTGTTTGCTAAAGCTATGCTTTGGCACGTAATTTGAATTATATTGGTTATGAAAACGATTAAACATATTGCTCTTGTAAGTGGTGCAGCCATTGCAACAGTTGTGTTATGTTCAGCTGCTCTTAATACCGATAGATCAACTCTTATTTCAAATGCTATAACTTATAATTTAGGTGATCAATTACCCACAAAATCAAACTCAGCTTTTAAAGAGGGTGAAATTTTAACCTACCGTATGCACTATGGAATGATTAACGCTGGTGTAGCTGTTCTAGAAGTTAAGCCAGATTTAATTGAGGTGAACGGTCGTAAAGTTTATCATATTGTTGGTAGTGGTTATTCTACCGGCGCAACAGATGTGTTCTTTAAGGTTCGTGACCGCTATGAAACATATATGGACAAAGACGCTATGCTACCCTGGTTGTTTGTTCGAAGGGTTGACGAGGGTGGTTATAAATTTGGTCAAGATTATACATTTAATCATTACACTAAAAAAGTGGACGTTGGTAATAATCAAAAATTCGATATACCAAGCGGTATTCAAGACATGGTGAGTGCTTTTTATTATGCAAGAAATCTAGACTTGAGTAACGCAAAAGAAGGAGATGTTTTTAGCATGAATTGTTTTTTAGACAAAGAAATATGGCCTTTGAAAATTCGTTACATTGGTAAAGAAGATATTAAAACAGATATTGGTAAATATCGTTGTTTAAAGTTTAGACCGATTGTTCAAAAAGGTCGGGTGTTTAAGAAAGAAGAGGATTTAAATGTGTGGATTAGTGATGATAAGAACCATGTGGTTATGCGCGCAAAAGCTGATGTTTTAGTGGGTAGTATAAAAATGGATATAACCGGTGCTAAAAATCTTGCTAATCTTTTAAACAGGGTAGATTAACTCAGAGTAAACGAGTTAAAATTTCGCCAAATCGAAAGATATCTTCAAATGAATTATAGAGGGGTACTGCGGCACATCGTATAACGTTAGGTTCACGCCAATCTGGAATTATCCCATTTTCGATGAGTTGATTGTACAATTTTTTACCATAGCCATTCGCTACAATCGAAATCTGACATCCACGATTTTCTTTAGGCGTAATAATTTGTAAGCTGTTGTTTTTTTGTTTGTTTATTTCCGTGATAATAAACTCAAGATACGCCACCAATTGAGTGCTTTTATTTATCAATGCATCCATCCCTACCTCATCAAAAATATCGAGACTTGCCCTACACGCGGCCATACTGAATACCGGTGCGTTACTTAGCTGCCAGCGCTCCGCCGTTAGCATTGGAACAAATTCACCCCCCATTAGAAAACGTGTTTTTTTATCATGCCCCCACCAGCCAGCAAATAATGGCAGCTCGGTGTTATTTAAGTGCTTTTCATGCACAAATGCGCCAGCTACGCTCCCCGGCCCGCTATTTAAGTACTTATAACTGCACCAAGCGGCAAAATCGACCTTCCAATTATGCAATTCTAATTTAATATTTCCGGCGGCGTGCGCTAAATCAAAACCTACAATGGCACCTACATTATGCCCCGCCTCAGTGATCGCTTTCATATCAAAAACTTGGCCAGTAAAATAGTTTACGCCTCCTATCATTACAAGTGCAAGAGATTCTTGGTTGTTTTGGATAGCTGATAGAATATCTTCTTCCCTAATATGATATTCTCCTTCGCGTGGTTCAATTTCTATCAATCCTTCTTCAATAGAATAGCCGTGAAATTTCAATTGCGATTGCAAAGCATATTGGTCACTAGGAAAGGCTTTCGCTTCACATAATATTTTGTAACGCTGTTTAGTAGGTCTATAAAACGAAACCATTAAAAGATGCAGATTGACCGTCAGCTGATTCATCATAACAGTTTCTATCGGCAATGCACCCACTAACTTTGCCATTTTATCGGTTAAAAACTCGTGATAAGACAGCCAGGGATACTTCGACAAAAAATGTCCTTCTACACCATATTTGGCCCAATCGTCCAGTTCTTGTTGAATATAATTTTGCGTTGTTTTAGGCTGAAGGCCTAAAGAGTTTCCAGTAAAATAAATTACTTCTTTTCCGTTGTGTTGCGGAAATAAAAATTGTTGACGATACCCTTTAAGGGCATCCGCATCATCCATTGATTTAGCAAACTCCAGGTCATTTCTAAATCGCGTTCTATCATCCAAAATTTCTGACATTTTTTAATTTCATAAAAGTACTTATTCATGCGTTGTCATGCAAAAGCAATCATTTTTTATTTTATAACAGAAAAAAGTTTATGATTCTGCTATGAAGGAAAATCTTACTGACGTTTTGCTTTATGTGATGCCCGGAGCATACTACGCAAGACTTCGAAATGAAAAACAAATTGGAGATAAAAATATTATTGTGGAGTAAAGATTTAGCTCTTTATTTTCTCCCATTTTGTTTTAAAGGTATAGGTTAGTACTGCTGCTCTTTGTTTTGCTAGATCTGCTTTTTCACCTGCAAACAAATTATCCACCGTTTCCAAAAATGTTTTTAACCAGATATCAAAATGATGGGGCTTAATGGGCAGATGAGTGTGCTTGTCAAACACATTTGTGGTGTAACCACTTTCATCCAGCAAAACAAAACTCCAGAAGTGAACGATTTGAGGAACATGCTTTTCAAAATCGAGACCTTCGAAAACTGGTTTAATCTCGTCTATTTTTAAAAGTTCCTTATAAAAAGCATCTATTAGTGCGTTGATGTCCGCTTTTGATTGTATATCTGTCATGGAGCAAAATTAACCGAAGAATACTTACAAGCTATTTTGTTCGTTAAATAGCTTTTTTCTAAATCAATTTGGCCTATCCTCCGGCTCTCTTTCCTCAACAGAAATGGTTGGTCTTGATTCGGGTATTGTTTGAGTCTCTATTACCTCTCCAGTACGCCTTCTTTTCTTTTTCTTAATAAGCGGCGGCGGCGAATTAATGCCTTGGCTCGAAGTTACAGTTGCTAGCGTTGAGTTAAACGCTGGCGCAACAGGTGTTTGACTTAAATCCGTCTTAGTGATTGGTGTTAAAACAGGGTTAGTTAATTTATTCGGAATAATTTGACCTGATTCCCGTTTAATAACTACTTTACCAATTTGCGTGGTACTTGTCTGTTTAACATTAATTCCATCCGAAGCACGACTATCTATTTTTGAAGTGACCGGAGGCTGTATTTCCGGCTTCACTTCAGGAAAGGTAATGACCGTTTTATCGCTTTCTGGTTTTTGTTTAGGGTCATTTTCCGTATTCTTTATGTTTACAAAAGTAAATAATAAAAACGCGAAGAAAACAACAACCAAACCAAATATCACAGGTAATATAACGTTTCGGTTTAAAGGTATTTGGATATTTTTAAATGCACCTGTACTTCGATTTTCTTCTTGTTTATTTACATACTGTTCAAATCTTTGCCAGGCCTCTTCTTTGTATTCTAACTCAGAATCTTTTAAGATAACCCTAAGGTTCCGTTCATCTATCTCATACGTAAAGTGGCTACTCATACTTTAGGGCCTTTGAGATTATTTTCAATGTTTTTCTGCAAATTAAATCTTGCCTTCTCCAAATTACTCTTAACAGTTTCTTCTCCTGATTCAAGAATCGTTGCCGCCTCTTTTAAACTTAAACCATCAATCACGTGCAAATTAAAAACTAATCTCTGGGAAGGAACCATCTGCTGAAGTGATTTTATCAATACACTTGTGTCAACATGATTAAAGTCAACCCATTCGTGATTCTCGAACAAATTGTAATTTTTATTGGCATCCTCTGTTGCGTGCACCGTGCTAGAGACGTAGTATTCGCTGCGTATATCCTTTATAAACAAAACGCATTCTTGAATAAATTCCCGTTCTAAAAAATCAGCCAAGTCTAGTGTTTTATTTTGGCGTTGATTAGATAACTTATTAAAAACCTTATGAAAAGCCACATTAAAGCCTTCGTCTGCTTGCGTTTGATTTTTGCAGTACCGACGGGCTATTGCTGCCAATCTACCGTAGTAAGTTTCAAACAAATGCTTTTTAGCTGTGGAATCCTTTTTTTGAAGGAGCGTTAGTAACTCAGGGTTAGTCATACCTTAAAAAAAGTGTGTTTAATACCACGTTTACGTTTGTTGTTACTGAAAGTTGCGATTTGAATTTCATTTGCCGTAAAGTTAATGCTAAAAGCGCAAGTAAATGCCTATTAAATAAGGCTTTTACAGGATTTTTCAACTTCAAATTGTAAAAAACCTCTTTTGCGCTTAAAAACTTTTTTCATTTGGACAACAAAATCTATTTTTTTTTTCGCAATTTTATTATTCTGTTGTAAATCAATACAATTGTGGGTTATCAACTTTTTTGACTGCATTTTATTTGTTTAAAACTTAGGCCCTGTGTTAATTCATTTATATATCTATTCGATTCTTTTTTGCATTTATTTGCAAGAGTGATTTAGTGATACAGAAACTTAGACAAGACATAAAGAGGAGTTAAAACTATGGCAGAACAAATACTAGTTGAAAATAAAGATCGATTTGTCCTTTTCCCAATAAAATACAAAGATATTTGGGAGTTTTATAAAAAAGCGGAGGCTAGTTTTTGGACCGCTGAAGAAATTGACCTTGCTTCAGATACTTCTGACTGGAATAATAAGTTAAATGATAATGAAAAACATTTTATAAAGCATGTTTTGGCTTTTTTTGCTGCAAGTGACGGTATTGTGAATGAAAACTTGGCCATTAATTTCCTTAACGAAGTGCAATACCCGGAGGCTCGGTGTTTTTATGGATTTCAGATAATGATGGAAAACATTCATTCTGAAACTTATTCTTTGTTAATTGACACATATATTAAAGACCCTTTAGAAAAAGATCATTTATTGCATGCCGTAGATACCGTACCCTGTGTTGGCGAAAAAGCACAATGGGCATTACGTTGGATAGGAAATGGGAGTTTTGCTGAGCGATTGATTGCTTTTGCGGCTGTAGAGGGTATCTTTTTCTCCGGATCCTTTTGCTCCATCTTTTGGTTAAAAAAACGCGGATTAATGCCTGGCTTAACCTTTAGTAACGAGTTAATAAGCCGTGATGAGGGTTTACATTGCGATTTTGCCTGTCTTTTATATAGCCAACATATTAAAAACAAGCTTCCTAAAGAACAAGTAACGCGCATTATTGTTGATGCAGTGACCATTGAAAAGAAGTTTGTCGTTGAAGCTATTCCGGTAAAATTAATTGGTATGAACTCGGATTTGATGTGTCAATACATTGAATTTGTGGCAGATAGACTACTTGTGGCCCTCGAATGTAATAAATACTACAACGCATCAAATCCATTTGATTTTATGGAAATGATATCGTTGCAGGGTAAGACCAACTTCTTTGAAAAACGTGTGGCAGAATATCAAAAAGCGGGCGTAATGAACAATAAAGAAGAAAATAATGTATTTAATCTTGACGAAGACTTTTAGATTTTTAACATTCGTCGGTTAAATAACCCCTCTATTCTTAATAACTTTATATAGGTAAGGTAAAAACTTGCCGGGGAGTTTTAGCCCCAAAATGTTAAGAAGGGAGTAAAAATTTAATTAACCGTACGATTGTTGAAATAATAAAAAAACTGAAAACGAAAACGAAAAAATTGAAAGTACCTTGTAATAGACAAAAATCACTCAAAAACTAAATAAAACCAAAGGCGTATGTTTGTATTAAAAAGAGATGGCACTAGGGAATCGGTAAAATTCGATAAAATTACCGCCCGCATTCAAAAACTCAGCTATGGCTTAGAGCCCACACATGTGGATCCCATACTTGTAGCTAAAAAAGTTATTGATGGGGTGTACGATGGAGTGACCACTAGTGAGTTAGATAATTTAGCAGCAGAAACCGCTGCTGGCTTAACTTCACGTCATCCCGATTACGCACAACTTGCTTCACGCATTGCTGTAAGTAATTTGCATAAAAACACTATTAAATCTTTTTCAAAAACGGTAGAGGCACTCTATAATTACATAGACCCAAAAAACGGTTTACGCGCCGCTTTAATTGCCGATGACGTGTATAAGATTGTTATGGACAACGCTCACACGCTTGACTCTTCAATTATATACGATAGGGATTTTGGCTACGACTATTTTGGCTTTAAAACATTAGAGCGTTCGTATTTATTAAAAATGAATAATCGTGTTGCCGAACGCCCTCAACATATGATTATGCGTGTTGCTGTTGGCATTCACAAAAATGATATTGAAGCTGCATTAAGAACTTATACGTTGATGAGTGAACGTTGGTTTACACATGCTACTCCTACTCTATTTAATGCCGGTACGCCAAAACCACAAATGAGTTCCTGTTTTTTGTTGCAGGTTAAGGATGATAGTATTGATGGTATTTACGATACCTTAAAACAATGCGCCAAAATTTCGCAAAGTGCCGGAGGTATTGGAATTAGCATTCATAACGTAAGAGCCACCGGTTCTTATATTAAAGGGACTAACGGTACCAGCAATGGTATTATTCCTATGTTGAAAGTGTATAACGAAACAGCACGATATGTTGATCAGGGTGGCGGAAAGCGCAAAGGTTCTATCGCTGTTTACTTAGAGCCATGGCACGCTGACATTTATGACTTCTTAGATATTCGCAAAAATCACGGTAAGGAAGAAATGCGCGCACGTGATTTATTTACTGCACTTTGGATTCCTGATTTGTTTATGAAACGTGTGGAAGCAGAAGGAGAATGGAGTTTGATGTGTCCTAACGAATGTCCAGGTCTGAGCGATTGCCACAGCGAAGCTTTTGAAAAACTATATACCAAATACGAAAGTGAAGGTCGTTTCCGCAGACAAATTAAAGCCCGTGAGTTATGGGCCGCCATTATCGAAGCGCAAATTGAAACAGGTAATCCTTATATGTTATTTAAAGATGCTGCCAATTCAAAATCGAATCAACAGAATTTGGGTACCATTAAATCCAGTAACTTATGTACTGAGATTTTAGAATACACCAGTCCTGATGAAGTTGCAGTTTGTAATCTAGCTTCTATTGCTCTTCCACGCTTTGTCGATGAAAAAGCAAATACTTTTGATCACGACAAATTATTTGAAATAACTTATCAGGCTACTTTAAACTTAAATAAAATCATCGACCGTAATTACTATCCGGTGCCAGAGGCACGTAACAGTAATATGCGTCACCGTCCTATTGGTTTGGGTGTGCAGGGTTTAGCCGATGCGTTTATTTTAATGCGTTATCCTTTTGAAAGTGCGGAAGCCAAGCAGTTAAATTCTGAAATTTTTGAAACCATTTATTTTGCAGCTTTAACGGCAAGTAAGGATTTAGCTAAAGTGGACGGCGCTTACGAAAGCTACGCCGGTTCTCCGGTATCAAAAGGTGTTTTTCAGCACGACATGTGGAACGTAAAGCCAAGTACGCGCTGGGAGTGGGATATTTTACGCGAAGAGATTATGAAATACGGTGTGCGCAATAGTTTATTACTTGCACCAATGCCAACTGCCAGTACTTCTCAAATTTTAGGAAACAACGAGTGCTTTGAACCTTACACCAGCAACATTTATACACGACGTGTATTAAGTGGGGAGTTTGTTGTAGTGAATAAGCATTTGTTACGTGACCTTGTGAAATTGGGCATTTGGAATGATAATTTAAAAAACAAAATTATTGCGGCTAACGGTTCTGTGCAAAGCATTGCC
>CALMND010000036.1 GCA_937868565.1 uncultured Bacteroidota bacterium
CGTAATTATTAGTGAGGATGGTTATATTGTTACCAATAATCATGTCATAGCTGGATCCAATAAAATTGAGGTTATTTTAAACGACCGAAGGACCTATGAGGCTGAAATCATTGGTTCAGACGCAAGCACCGACCTTGCCCTTTTAAAAATAAAAGAAACCGGACTACCTTTTTTAAACTATGGAAACAGCGATGGCGTGAGAATCGGAGAATGGGTTTTGGCTGTAGGCAACCCCTTCAATTTGAATAGCACTGTTACTGGTGGCATCATCAGTGCAAAAGGACGAAACAATATTCTTAATACAAATAACCGCCCCATCGAATCGTTTATTCAAACAGATGCTGCTGTGAATCCAGGAAATAGTGGCGGAGCTTTGGTAAATAGCATGGGCGAGTTAATCGGAATTAATACGGCCATTGCCTCTAATAACGGGGCATATCAGGGCTATTCGTTTGCAGTTCCCGTAAACATCGTTAAAAAAATAGTGAGCGATTTGGTTGAATTTGGAACTGTACAGCGTGCCTATATTGGTGTCAGCATACAGGATATTGATGCAAAATTTGCGTCCGACAAAAATTTCAAGCAATTAAAAGGAATCTATGTTAATGGAATTAGTTCGGGCGGCAGCGCAGAAGATGCGGGTATTAATGAAGGTGATATTATTACAAAAGTTCATGATGTTGCTGTAGCCTCCGTTAGCGAATTACAGGAACAGCTGAGCAAATACAGACCTGGTGATAAAATAAATCTGGCTATCGTACGTAATGAAAAAGAAATGAGCATTCCGGTTGTTTTAAAAACTTTTGATAACTCTACCCGTCTTATAAACAAACGAGAACTGGTTAAAAAATCAGTCGACGCTTTAGGCGCTCAGTTTGAGGAAGTAGACAATACCGAATTGGCCGGTTTAAGAATCGATCATGGCGTAAAAATTACCAAAATCAACAATGGAAAATTGGCTCATGTGGGAATTCAACCAGGATTTATTGTAACCAGCATTGATAATAAAAAAATGCTTAACATCAACGATGTAAAGAATTCGCTTGCAAATAAATCGGGTATCGTTAAAATTGAAGGTTGTTACCCAAATGGAATAAGGGCGAGTTATAGTTTTGGATTGTAAAAATTTTTGTCCTCGTTAGAAGCGAATCTTTTCAGGTTCGCTTTTTTTGTTTAGTATTGATAAGAAATTTATGCAAAAAATTTTATTCGTTTGTCTCGGTAATATATGCCGTTCTCCTTTGGCCGAAGGTATCATGCTTCATTTAAAACAAAAACACAATTTAAAATTAGAAATTGATTCAGCGGGTACAGCCAATTACCACGTAGGCGAAGCGCCAGACAGGAGAACGATTGCGAACGCGAAAAAAAACGGGGTAGATCTTTCCTCTTTAAGAGCCCGGCAATTTCACGTTAGCGATTTTGATGGCTTTGATTCGATTTACGTGATGGATAAAAATAATCTGAGAAACGTGTTGTCCATGGCTAAAACCCCAACTCAAAAAGACAAAGTCGAACTGTTTCTAAATACAGTTTATAACGGGCAGAATCAGGAAGTGCCGGACCCTTATTATGGAACAGAAGATGATTTTGAAGCTGTTTTTAAGTTACTGTACGCAGCTTGTGAAAAATTTGCCGAGAGACTTAAATGACGGTTAACTTGATGATTTAACTTTATAGCATTAAACTAATGCGAAAATACGAAGTCAAACTAAAATGAGGTTTTTAGCCATTCTTTTTTTTTATTATTTTTTCTCTTCTGTCGTTATAGCTCAAGACCAACAGACAAATGTGAAAAGCAAACACAGTCGGGCAATTGATTCCCTCGCGCAAAAACTTCGGATAGATTCGGCTCACACTTACCGTTTTAAAAAGTTTCGTCCTTATTTAAGTATTGATAATCGCAACTCCTTCATTAAGTCGGTTCCTGTCAATTTCAGAGGTTTTCAATTTGGATTAATTTTTAAGGAAAATCACACTCTGGGTCTTGGTTTTTATAGAATTATACAAAATTCACAAAGGCCTGTTAAAACCAAAGACAATAAAACAAACACAATTGTAAATCAATACCTGAGTTTAAATTACACCACTTTTTTTTATCAGTATGCGATCTATAAAAAAAGGTTTTGGGAAATTGACATTCCATTTGAAATTGGTTTTGGCAGAGCAGACTTAAAAATTGAAGATAGTTTAACGAAAACAACACTACGTCACGATATTATTCCCATACTACCATTAGGCTGTGGTTTGCAGGTAATATTTAAACCCGTAAAGTGGGTAGGAGTTTCTTTCATGGGTGGCTACCGTTACGTTCAGGATAAAGACAAAAGACTAAATTTTAATGGTACCTATTACTCCATTGGGTTGTGGATTGATTTCAGGCAAATTTACCGTGATATTAAGTATTACGGATTTATCAAAAAGCGCTACCACAGGAAAATAAAAACCCTGTAAGAAGCAGGAAAATTTTATCTTTGCAATCTAATTTTTAAATTATGTCGCATAATTCAATTACTACTAAAGGGCCTATTTCAAATTTTGTGGCTCATCACTATAAACACTTTAATGCTGCCGCGTTGGTTGATGCTGCCAAAGGTTACGAAACACATTTAACCGAAGGAGGCAAAATGATGGTTACCCTCGCTGGCGCCATGAGTACCGCTGAACTCGGAAAATCTTTGGCTGAAATGATTCGTCAAGGAAAAATAGATATTATTTCTTGTACTGGCGCTAATCTAGAAGAAGATATTATGAATTTGGTGGCTCACAGTCATTACAAACGCGTGCCAAATTACAGAGATCTTTCGCCGCAAGATGAGTGGGATTTATTAGAGAATCATTATAACCGTGTTACGGATACTTGTATTCCTGAAGAAGAAGCATTTCGTCGTTTGCAAAAACATATTTATAAAATTTGGAAAGATGCGGATACTGCAGGCGAACGTTATTTTCCAAATTTTAAAAACATATTTATAAAATTTGGAAAGATGCGGATACTGCAGGCGAACGTTATTT
>CALMND010000037.1 GCA_937868565.1 uncultured Bacteroidota bacterium
TCCGGCTTGTTAAATGAATTAAATATTACTTATGGTGGAGAAATGGTTGCTGCAATGGCACTCATGGAATCTCCCTCTATTATTATTGGGGTTTGGCTGGTTAATAAATATCGAACCGAAGATAGTCACGATCATGGTCATGGCTGGAAAGAAATAATTCACGAGGCGTTTTTTAATGGTTCTATTTTTGTATTGATTGGAAGTCTTGTGATTGGCTATTTTTCCAACGAAAAAGGCATGCATGTGATGGAACCCTTTACGGGAGCTATTTTTAAAGGCATGCTTGCCTTCTTTTTAATAGACATGGGTGTGGTAGCAGGTAAGCGCTTTAAAGGATTAACAGAAGCGGGTTACAAAGTTGTCTTCTTTGCTATCTGGATGCCGATTATCAATGCTTTAATGGGGATGTTATTATCAAAAATGTTAGGATTAGATCAAGGAAATGCTTTTATGTTCACTGTTTTGTGTGCCAGTGCATCTTATATTGCAGTACCGGCGGCAATGCGGCTTGCCGTGCCAGAAGCCAATCCTGGTATTTACGTTCCCATGACACTGGCCATTACCTTCCCGTTTAACGTTATTGTGGGCCTGCCTATTTACCTTGAAATTATTAGTAAATTCTTTTAGCCGGACACTATGGAATCAAATATTAAAAAATTAGAAATTGTAACGGATATGGCATATTTGAAGAGGCTATTACTGTTACTCGACGAAAAGAATGTAACCGGCTATACAATCATAAAAGATGTTACGGGCAAAGGTAGACGCGGCAATAAGGACGGGCATGGGGTGTCGGCAGGTTTTAAAAATTGTTATATATTTATTTTTTGTGAAGAAGCAGAAGCCAAAATAATTTCCGAAATAGTTAAACCTTACTTGACAACTTTTGGAGGCATGTGCGCTGTTAGCGATGCGCATTGGATTTTACATTAATCAATTTACTATGAACCAACCAACACCACCAAAAAAATGGAAATTCGCACTTTTAGTCTGGTGCTTTATTTACCCTATAATTACTCTTTTGTCCATGACGATCCTGCCCCTTATGGTAGATCTTCCCGGCCCGCTAAAAACACTCATTATGAGTTTTATTTTGGTACCACTTATGGCTTGGTTTTATATCCCTTACATCAACAAGAAATTTTTTGTTTGGTTAAGAAAGTAAATCATCTGTTAATCATATTTTTAACAGCACTTCCGGGTTAAAAAGTACGATGCGTCTTTTTACAGGTGCTAATGCTAAAAAGGAGTTTTCAAGGAACCTTAACGGCTTGTCAAACATTCGAACTCAAGATGGACAAACGCAATTCACTAAAGCCGGTATCCAGAAACAACCTAATTTTAGCGCAAACAAGTGCGAAAAATTAAAAAACTAATTAAAAGTGCTTAGTTTATAAAATAAGTGGCTTGAATTTGCCTCAATTGAAAAAACTTTATAAATTTACATATCTTCAAAATAAGGTCGTATGATTAGATTTGAATTAAAATTGTTACCTCTAGAGGAAGCCGCCAACGAAAAGGACAAAAGTGTTATCCAATCGTCGAACGCCCTTGCCGAACATTCTTTCAGACACTTTAAGAAGCTGGTGGGACAAAAAAAATGCCGGAAGCACCCTAGCAGCCCAAATAAAATAAGAGTTCATGCTGTTAAAGGCGGTGACCCTAAAGCTGAACTGGTAGCCTATTGCTGCCCTACTTTCTTAAAAGCCTTCAAATAAGTTATTCTTTTTTGCGATTAACCTTCTACATCAGTGCTATATGGAGTTAGGAAAACACCATATATTGATTGTTGAAGATGAAGAATCTTTAGCAAAAACACTCGCCCTAAATTTACAAATCGAAAAGTATTCCGTAAGCATAGCTGTTTCAGGATCAGAAGCTCTTAAAATTTTTTCAAATCCCAACACGTCGTTAAGTTTAGTGCTTTTAGACGTTATGTTACCCGAAATTAGCGGTTTTGACCTATTCAGCGAGTTCAAAAAAATAAAACCATCTGTTCCAGTTATCTTTTTAACAGCGAAAAATCAATCCACTGAAAAAATCAAGGGTTTAAAATTAGGTGCTGACGACTATATTGTTAAGCCCTTTGAACTAGAAGAACTCCTGCTTAGAATTAATAACATTGTAAAACGTAATCAACCCATTGAAAAACCAGATGTATTTCATTTTGGATCGTGTTCTATTAATTTTGAGACTTATGAAATTAGAGATATTACAGGCAATACGCTGACTTTATCTAAAAGGGAACTGGGCTTGCTAAAAATGCTTACTGAAAAACAAAACAAAGTTATTTCGCGTAGTGATATTATTGATAAACTCTGGGAAAAAAATGAAAACCCTTCTTCCAGAACCATTGATAATTACATTTTGCTTTTCCGAAAACACTTTGAAACAAATCCAAAGGAACCAAAACATTTCCATTCTATACGAGGCGTTGGTTACAAATTTACCATTTGACTAAACTCGCTAAAACCTTGCTTCAAGAAGAGCCCTAATTCATTTTTGAAGGCACAATTAAATCAAACCGTGGTATATTAACGGTAAATTCTTTTTCGTCCACAATATTAATAAGAGTATAAAAACCTTTCATATACCCCATATCACTTACCAGATTGCATCCGCTGTTGTATTCAAATTTACGTCCAGGTTCAATTATTGGTGTTTCGCCAACAACGCCGTCGCCATCTACCTCCCGCTTATCACCGGTACTGTCAAAAATATCCCAGTGCCTTTTTAAAAGCTGAACAGAATAATCACTTTTATTTTCGATAGTAATAAAATAAATAAAAAAATAATGATTCTCCTTGGGCAAGCTGTGCTGTGGCCAATACTTGCATTCCACCGAAATTTCAATATTATGAGTTCTTGTTTTTACCATTTTATTTTAGGATTTGGTTAAACATATCTGCTGTATTTCCTTAATTTTAAGCAGGCTCCCTTATCATAAGCTGATTATAAATCTTCTCATATAAAGGTAGCACTTTCTCAATATCAAATTTCATAGCCTGACTAAAGGCATTCTGTCTAAATTGTTCTAATAAATCCGGGTCTTTAAGTAGTTTTAAGCTGTTTTTAGACATATCCTGTATATCGCCAACGTTGCTCAGGAAGCCAGTTTTACCTTCCAGGTTAACCTCGGGCAAACCACCACTGTTGGTACTAATGACAGGAACTTTCATAGCCATGGCTTCCAATGCCGAAAGACCAAAACTTTCAGTTTCAGAAGGCAAAATAAACAAATCTGCCAGACCTAATATTTCTTTAGGATCAGCAACCTTTCCCAATGGAATTACGTCATGATGCAGGTTTAATTGTTTGCTTAACCTTTCAATAGATTGTTTTTCGGGACCATCACCCACTAATATTAGTTTTGTCGGTATCTGTTTTTTCACTTGCTCAAACACCTGTATAACATCTTCTACCCTCTTTACTTTTCTGAAATTACTAATATGGACCATGACTTTTTCGCCATTTTGAGCATATTTCTTCTTTAAACAAAGATCCCTTGGCGCTTGGTAATCCTTAATATTAATAAAATTCGGAATCACTGAAATCTTGTTGTCAATCTTAAAGTTTTTTAAAGTGTCCTTTTTTAAACTTTCAGAAACGGAGGTAATAGCATTGCTGTTATTTAAAGAAAACCGGATAACCGGTTCAAATGCGGGGTCGCGGCCAACAAGCGTTATGTCAGTTCCATGTAAGGTTGTTACATAGGGCAAATGAATTTTTTTTGATTTTAATATTTGTTGAGCCGTGTAGGCCACGGAAGCGTGTGGAATAGCATAATGAACATGCAAAACATCTAACTGTTCGTACATGGCTACATCAACAATCTTGCTTGCCAATACACTTTCGTAGGGCTGATAATCAAACAAGGGATAGTCATTCACGTTAAATTCGTGATAGAATAAATTTTCATTAATGGAGTTTAATCTGAAAGGCTGACTATAGGACATAAAATGTACTTTATGTCCTTTGTTGGCCAATGCAATACCAAGTTCCGTAGCCACTACCCCACTCCCACCATAGGTTGGGAAACAAACCATTCCAATGTTCATAGACTTTAAAATTACAAATAATAAGGTGAGGAACAAAGTTAAGATGTACAAAGAGAGCAAGTCATAATTCACCAAAAAATTAAGTTTAACGAGACTCTGGAAGGATATTAAGCCAGCATTTTCAAACACTAACATGAAAATTAATTTTTCCACCAAGCATGCTTACCGCTTAAAACTTTTAGCGACAATTTATCCTTATAATTTCAGGAACAATGGACTTAATGCTTAATTTTAATGCATATTTGAATTTTTTTAAAGAAAATATCGCCATTGCCCTTGATTCCATTAAAGCAAACCGCTTAAGGGCCTTAATTACCATGTTGATTATTGCTACTGGAATTACAGCATTAGTAGGCATTTTATCAGCAATTGACGCTATAAAAAATGGCATCAACAGTAATTTTACCAGCATGGGTGCCAATCATGTTCGAGTTCACCGTACTCTGCGCCTGCGT
>CALMND010000038.1 GCA_937868565.1 uncultured Bacteroidota bacterium
GATACTAAGCGCTATACAGCTTTAATTACTGCTTTAGATATCCGTAAGTAATTTAGGATTGAGTAATAAAGAGGGGCATTTCGAGACACGATTCGAAATGCCTTTTTTGTTAAAGCAAAGAGATTAGAATTTAAATATATATAAACCAGTCTTGAAAAGGTCGAGACACAAAACAAATAAACATGTCACAAATAGGAACAACACACAGCTTTGATATTGGCGATGGCCGAATGATTAGCTTAGAAACGGGCAAACTCGCCAAGCAAGCCGATGGCTCGGTGGTAGTAAGAATGGGAGACACTATGATTTTAGCGACCATAGTTAGCAATAAAGAAGCTAAAGAAGGCGTTGACTTTTTACCATTAACTGTGGATTACCAAGAAAAATATGCTTCTGCGGGCAGATTTCCGGGCGGGTTTTTTAAGCGTGAAGCAAAATTATCTGATTACGAAGTTCTGATTTCGAGAATTGTTGATCGCGCTTTGCGTCCACAATTTCCAGAAGATTATCATGCTGATACTCAATTAATGCTATCTCTTATTTCTTCTGACAAAGAAAACGTACCTGATGCATTGGTAGGTTTAGCGGCTGCTGCTGCAATTGCTGTTAGCGATATTCCATTTAATGGTCCTGTAAGCGAAGTTCGTGTTGGGAAAATTGATGGCAAATTAATAATCAATCCAACAAGAACACAGCGTCAGCTTTGCACTATTGACATGATTGTTGCGGCTTCAGCCAGCGACATTGCAATGGTAGAAGGGGAAATGAGTGAGGTGAGCGAGGAAGAAATGCTTGAAGCTATTAAATTCGCGCACGAAGCTATTAAAATACAGATTAAGGCTATCAATGATTTTGCTGTTAAAGCAGGCTTAAAACCAAAACGTGAGTACAATCACGAAACCAACGATGCTGATTTGAAGGCGAAGGTGATGAAGGAAACGTACGACGCCGTGTATGCTGCTGCTAAAAAACTCGACCCTAATAAAAATAACCGTAAGGAAAATTTTAAATCGCCTTTAGAAGAATTTAAAAAACAATACAGTGCCGAAGAATTAAAAGAAAAAGAAGCACTTATTAAAAAATACTACCACGAAGTTGAATCTGTTGCGGTGCGCCGTATGGCTATTGATGAAAAAGTACGTTTAGATGGTCGTAAAACTGACGATATTCGTCCAATCTGGGCCGAAGTAGGTTATTTACCTTCACCACACGGAAGTGCAGTTTTTACTCGTGGAGAAACACAATCATTGACCACTGTAACACTCGGCACCCCGCTTGATAAATTAAAAATTGATGGCGCTTTTAATCAAGGTGAGGAAACATTTATTTTGCATTACAATTTTCCAGGCTTCAGTACCGGCGAGGCAAAGCCTAACCGTGGTGTTGGACGTCGCGAAATAGGGCATGGTAATCTTGCTCTACGCGCTTTGAAAAAAGTTGTGCCAATGGATACGGGTTATACCATTCGTATTGTCAGCGATATTTTAGAAAGCAATGGTTCGTCAAGTATGGCGACTGTTTGCGCAGGTTGTTTGGCGTTGATGGATGCTGGTGTGCAAATTAAAAAGCCTGTTGCGGGTATAGCAATGGGTTTGATTACCGACGAAAAAGGTGATTATGCTATTCTTTCCGATATTTTAGGAGACGAGGATCATTTGGGTGATATGGACTTTAAAGTGTGTGGTACCAAAGATGGTATTACTGCCGTACAAATGGATTTGAAAGTGAACGGTTTACCGTATGAAGTGATGGCAAAAGCCATGGCTCAGGCAAAGGAAGGTCGTTTACATATTATGAACGAAATGTTGAAAGCCATAGATACGCCGCGTGAAGATTACAAGCCACACGCTCCGCGTTTCGAGAGAATTGTGATTGCCGGTGAATTTATCGGAGCTATCATTGGACCTGGAGGAAAAGTAATTCAGGAAATGCAAAAATCGACCAATACCACAATTGTAATTACTGAAGAAGGTAAAAACGGTATTGTTGAAATTTTCGGAACCAATCTTGCTGATGTAACGGCGGCTAAAGGACGAGTTAAGCAAATTGTAGCAGTTCCCGAAATTGGAGACGTTTATCAAGCTAAAGTAAAAACAATTATGCCATATGGCGCCTTTGTTGAAATTATGCCTGGTAAGGATGGTTTGTTACACATAAGCGAATATGATTGGAAACGTATCGATACTTTAGAGGGGCTTGTTAAAGAAGGGGATGTTATTGAAGTGAAATACGTAGGAGATGATCCAAAAACAAAGAAAATAAAACTAAGCCGAAAAGCGCTACTTCCAAAGCCGGAGAGCGTTGTAGAGAAAAAAGAAGCTTAAAATGAAAGGGCTGCTCGTTGGAGTAGCCCTTTTTTATGCGATTCAACTCTTAACCAAACTGCTTTACATTCTGGATCGAAATCTCTTTATCTCCAAGAATAATCAAGCGTTCAATCACATTTCTAAATTCTCTTATATTACCATGCCAATTGCGATTTTGAAGCGCTGCAATAGCCTCATCGGTAATCAACTTCTTGGCAATTCCCATTTCTTCACAAATTAAATCCAAAAAATAATCTGACAGTAATGGAATATCTTCCTTTCGTTCATCTAAAGAAGGCACATGAATGGGTATTACATTTAAACGGTGAAAAAGGTCACGTCTGAAATTCTCTTTTTCTATTTCCTTTTCCAAATTCTTATTGGTAGCTGCTACTACTCTTACGTTTACCTTAATTTCTTTATCTCCACCTACCCGGGTTATTTTATTTTCCTGCAAAGCTCTCAAAACTTTAGCCTGCGCGCTTAAGCTCATATCTCCAATTTCATCGAGGAACAAGGTACCGCCTTCCGCAAGCTCAAACTTACCTTTACGTTGTGCGATTGCACTTGTAAAGGAACCTTTTTCATGCCCGAATAATTCACTTTCAATAAGCTCCGAGGGAATAGCTGCGCAATTGACTTCAATCAAAGGTCCAGACGATCGGTTACTTTTTTCATGCAGCCATTTTGCAACGAGTTCTTTGCCACTGCCGTTGCCTCCGGTAACTAACACTTTAGCATCCGTTGGCGCTACTTTTTCAATAATGTCTTTTATATCCAGAATGGCCTTAGAATTACCAATCATGTCAACACTTTTAGTAATTTTTTTACGCAACACCTTCGTTTCGGTAAGTAAATTACTTTTTTCGAACGCGTTTCTAACCGATACCAAAAGTCTATTAAGGTCAATAGGCTTGGCTAAGTAATCCTAAGCAC
>CALMND010000039.1 GCA_937868565.1 uncultured Bacteroidota bacterium
AGAGCTCCAGCCTTCCAAGCTGGAGGTTGCGGGTTCGAGACCCGTCTTTCGCTCAGGATTGTGCAGTTGGAAAGCGGGGCGAGAAGTTTATCCCGACAAACGTCGGGAAGACCCGTCTTTCGATCAGGATTGTGCAGTTGGAAAGCGAGGTATCGACGAATGTCGGGAAGATCGGTCTTTCGCTGGGTATATTAGTGAAGTTGAAAAATACGTCTGGTCCTTTAAGGTTTAGGATTGAGGCGACAAAAATTTAAGAGCTTGGTAATCGGCTCAAAAGTTTTTGAAAGTCCCAAAAAGAGGGACTTTTGGCATGTAAAACCTAACGTTCTTTTGAAATGATGGTGTTTTGAGTAGAATTTAGGCCCACCGGCTGCTAAATTGCATTAAAAAGCTGTTGTAGCTCAGTGGTAGAGCACTTCCTTGGTAAGGAAGAGGTCGGCAGTTCAATCCTGCTCAACAGCTCATAAAACAGCTCCTAAGCTTGCTAAACAGATTAAATTAATAAACAATTAAATAATATACAATACACAATTAAACAATAAACTACTATGGCAAAAGAAAAATTCGACCGTTCCAAACCACACGTAAACATTGGAACCATTGGTCACGTAGATCACGGTAAAACTACCTTAACCGCAGCTATTACAACAGTGTTGGCTTCAAAAGGTTTAGCTGAAGTTCGTGATTTCTCTTCAATTGATAACGCTCCCGAAGAAAAAGAGCGTGGTATTACAATTAATACCTCACACGTTGAATACGCAACAACAGCGCGTCACTATGCGCACGTTGACTGTCCGGGCCATGCTGACTATGTGAAGAACATGGTAACTGGTGCTGCCCAAATGGATGGAGCCATATTAGTAGTTGCTGCAACTGATGGTCCAATGCCACAAACCCGTGAGCATATCCTTTTGGCTCGTCAGGTTGGCGTGCCACGTATTGTAGTTTTTATGAACAAAGTTGACATGGTTGAAGACGCTGAGCTTCTTGACCTTGTTGAAATGGAAATTCGCGAACTATTAACATTCTATAAATTTGATGGTGATGCTACTCCAATTATTCGTGGTTCTGCTTTAGGTGGATTAAATAACGACCCAAAATGGGTAGGTAAGATTATGGAATTAATGGATGCTGTGGATAGCTACATTCCAATTCCTCCACGCGAGAAAGAAAAACCTTTCCTTATGCCAGTTGAAGACGTGTTTACGATTACTGGTCGCGGTACAGTTGCTACAGGCCGTATCGAAACAGGAGTTATCAATACCGCTGATCCGGTTCAAATCATTGGTATGGGGGCTGAAAACTTAGCTTCAACAATTACCGGAGTTGAGATGTTCCGTAAAATATTAGATTATGGAGAAGCTGGAGATAACGTAGGTTTATTATTACGTGGTGTTGAGAAAAAAGACATTAAGCGTGGTATGGTAATCTGTAAACCAGGTTCTGTTAAACCTCATACTAAATTCAAAGCAGAGGTGTATATCCTGAAAAAAGAAGAAGGTGGACGTCACACTCCATTTCAAAATAAATACCGTCCACAGTTTTACTTCCGCACTACCGACGTAACCGGAGAAATTACTTTGGAAGCAGGACGCGAAATGGTATTACCAGGAGATAACGTAACGATTACGGTAAACTTAATTAATGCAATCGCGATGGATAAAGGTTTGCGTTTCGCTATACGTGAAGGTGGTCGTACTGTTGGAGCGGGACAAGTAACTGAAATTTTAGACTAAGCCATAGTCATCCCGATGGTTATCGGGATACAGCAAAATGGCTCCCTTTAAACGGAAGCCATTTTGCTATTTTAAGACGGGCGTTGAAATAGTTAAAAATTCACAAATTACGGGCGTAGTTCAAGGGTAGAATTACGGTCTCCAAAACCGCAGATGGGAGTTCGAATCTCTCCGCCCGTGCAGAATGAAGTTAGAACGATGATTTCAGAAATTAGAAATTCTAACTAAAAATCTTAAATAAAAAAAAGAATGAGCAAAATAGGAACTTATCTCGCGGAAACCAGAAACGAGTTGGTGAATAAAGTAAGCTGGCCAACATGGCCCGAATTGCAAAGCAGTGCCATTGTGGTAATGATTTCTTCGGTTATTATTGCCCTTGTTGTGTTTGGAATGGACTTTATTTTTGAAATATTAATGAAACAAGCTTACGATATCATCAGATAACGTCAGGCGGATTCTAAAAAGAAAATTAAATGGCTGAATTAGTTAAAACAGATGCTTCCACAAAGAAATGGTACGTGGTCAGAGCCATTAGTGGCCAGGAAAAAAAGGTGAAGCAATACATTGAGGTTGAGATTACCAGGCTAAAACTTCAGGATTATGTTTCGCAGGTGTTAATACCAACCGAGAAAGTAATTCAAATCAGAAATGGTAAAAAAACTACTAAGGAACGTTCATTTTACCCTGGCTATGTGCTTATTGAGGCTCATTTAGCAGGAGAAGTTCCGCACGTAATAAAAAACATTACTGGAGTTATAGGGTTTTTAGGCGAAACCAAAGGAGGAACCCCTGTTCCCATGCGTATTAGCGAAGTTAACCGCATTTTAGGTAAGGTGGATGAATTAGTTGAAAGCGAAGGAACCGTGTCCACAAAATACACCGTTGGGGAATCAGTAAAAGTAATCAATGGTCCATTTAACGGATTCAACGGAGTAATTGAAGAAGTAATGGACGACAAACGTAAAATAAAAGTAACCGTTAAGATTTTTGGCCGGAAAACGCCGGTTGAATTGAACTTCGGCGAAGTTGAAATAGAATAAACGAATTGAAGGTAAAAGCTTTAAGTATGAGACGCTTTGCTGCTTCCAACTCAAAGTAACCCCGCTTACGAGCGGAACTTAAAGCTAAACCAACAATAAACATAAGAAGGTATATGAGCCTTTTTATAAAATAAATAAAAATAAATACGATAAAAAATGGCTAAAGAGTTAACCGCAGTTGTAAAATTGCAAATCAAAGGTGGAGCTGCTAACCCCTCGCCCCCTATTGGTCCTGCATTAGGAGCCAAAGGTGTAAACATCATGGAGTTTTGCAAACAATTTAATGCAAGAACTCAGGAAAACGCAGGTAAAATTTTACCCGTTATTATCCAGGTTTATTCCGATAAGTCGTTTGATTTTGTTATCAAACGTCCTCCAGTTGCAATCCAAATAATGGAACATGCTAAAATTAAAGCAGGTTCTCCAACCAGTAATCGTAAAAAAGTGGGCTCATTAAACTGGGAACAAGTTCGTAAGATTGCAGAAGATAAGATTGTGGACATGAACTGTTTTACAATTGAGTCGGCCATGAACATGGTTGTAGGAACCGCTCGTAGCATGGGTGTTACGGTAACAGGCGAAAGACCTAAAGTAAATTAAATAATTATTAATCAATTAAAAACAAGCTTAACAAATGGCAACGTTGACTAAAAAAAGAAAAGCTGCTATCGCGAAGTTCGACGCTAGCAAGACTTACTCCGTTGCAGACGCGTCAAAAATTGTGAAAGAAATCACAACAACTAAATTTGATGCTTCTGTGGATCTTGCGATCCGTTTAGGAGTTGACCCTCGTAAAGCTAATCAAATGGTACGTGGCACAGTTAGCCTACCTCACGGTACGGGTAAAACTTTGCGCGTTTTGGCAATTGTAACTCCTGATAAGGAAGCAGAAGCCAAAGCCGCAGGTGCTGATTACGTAGGATTAGACGAGTACATCGAAAAAATTAAAGGCGGATGGACAGATGTGGATGTAATCATCACCATGCCTTCTGTTATGGGTAAAGTAGGAGCTTTAGGACGTGTATTAGGCCCTCGCGGTTTAATGCCAAACCCTAAAACCGGAACTGTAACCATGGACATTGGCAAGGCTGTTCAGGACTCAAAAGGTGGTAAAATTGATTTTAAAGTAGATAAAGCGGGTATTATTCATGCCGGAGTTGGTAAAGCGTCTTTTGATGCTGCAAAACTTGCCGACAACGCCAATGAATTACTGCAAACTATAATGAAATTAAAGCCATCCAGCGCTAAAGGTACTTATGTAAAATCAGTAACTATGAGCAGCACCATGAGTGCAGGAATAACCATTGATACCAAATTATTCACCTAAAAAAACTGCTGATAAATGAATAAAACCGAAAAAACAGAGGTAATAGGGCAGTTAGTAGAGAAACTAAATGCCAACAACAAAATCTATTTAGCAGATTGTTCAACGTTAACAGTTGATAAGGTAAACGCTTTCCGCAAACAATGTTTCGATAGAAAAATATCGGTAACCGTTGTTAAAAACACTTTACTTAAAAAAGCTCTCGAAAGAGCCAATGACAGTAAATTGGTGGAACTAATACCGGCTTTAAAGGGCGAAACAGCTTTGATGTTTACTGATACATCCAATGCGCCGGCTAAAGTAATCAAGAGTTTTCGTAAAAACGAGAAGAAGCCGATGCTAAAAGCAGCCTACGTTGAAGAGATGATTTTCATAGGCGATGCGCAATTAGATGTTTTAGCCTCATTAAAATCTAAAAACGAATTAATAGCAGATGTAATTATGTTATTACAATCTCCAATTAAACGCGTTTTAGGTGCTTTGGAAAACAAAACAGGTGGCGAAGATAAAGCCGCTTAAGATGTTGAAAAACAATCAAATAAATAGATTTAATTAAATAATTAATAAACAAGTAAAAAACCATAAAAATGGC
>CALMND010000040.1 GCA_937868565.1 uncultured Bacteroidota bacterium
AGGCCCCAAGTCTCGTAAGGATTTTCACTACAACGAAGGCGAAGAATTTTTTTATCAACTTGAAGGTAATATTACCGTGCAAATTCAGGAAGACGGTAAAGCTGTTGATGTTCCTATAAAAGAAGGCGAAATATTTTTGTTACCAGCTAAAGTCCCACACAATCCTAAACGAACCGCGGGTTCTATCGGGCTTGTTGTTGAACAGAAAAACAACGAAAGAGATGGTTTAATGTGGTTTTGTGAAAACTGTAACCATAAACTGCATGAAACGTATTTCACGTTAACGGATATAACCACCCAATTTCAGGGAGAATTTAAACGTTTTTACGAAAGTATAGATTTGAGAACCTGTAAAAAATGTGGTTCTATCATGGAGCCGCCCGCTGTAATCAGTTAATTGGTTTTTCGGCACCGAAATTCGACGAATTTTTGGCAAAAACTGGTTTTTACAGTTTTACCCTACTTTGAGTTATTGAATACCCACTAATAATGAGTGAATAGATATTCATTATTGGAGATTTTTTATTAGTTTTATCAACAAATTAGTACTTATAACAATGAAAACTATTAAAACATCGGCCGTAGCTTTTTTTCTTTCCGTTTTTTTAATGTTATCTGTTAGTTCTTTTTCTCAAAATGCAAGATGGTATATAAGCTCTAATACTGGTCAGCCTTGGGGTTCAGTATCAAATACCAATGGCATGAATACTGTATTTGGAGTAGGTCAATGGAATGCGGGATTTTTTCAAACCATTCCAAGCATGACGGCTATATGTCAACCAACCACGTGTTTTATTTTTATTGAAGGCGGCGACGGCACCGCGGCTTTATTTAATACCTTTTTACAAGCCAATCTTCCAACTTTACAAAACTGGGTTGCTAATGGTGGAAGATTGTTGATAAACTCGGCGCCTAACGTTGGAGGTAATATTAACTACGGCTTTGGCGGCGTAACCTTGAACTACTCCACTACCCCAGGTAATACATGGAATAATCAGGGCAATGCGGCTCCGGGAATGGCTGGGCATCCTATTTTTAACGGTCCTTATTTGCCTGCAGGGGTAACTTACACCGGCAATTTTTTTGCTCATTCTCACATCACGGGGGGTGGTGCTACTGCAGTTATCGTTGGAAGTTTAACCAACGTTCCGTTAAGACCTTCTTTATCTGAGTTAAACTGGGGTGCAGGTTTGGTTATGTTTGGTGGAATGACAACTGCAAATTGGCACTCACCTGCACCAAACGGTCAAAACTTATTTAATAATATTCTTAGTTACATGTACGTTTGCTGTCCCGCACCCACAATTACTGCTGTAGCTTCTCAAACAAGCATTTGTAGCGGTGGAACCGTTTCAATTGCAGCGGGTGGTGCTAGTTCCTATACTTTTAATCCGGGAGGGATTATGGCCTCTTCGATCATAGTCTCGCCAACGGTTAGCACTATTTATACCATAACGGGTACTTCAACCACGGGTTGCGTAGGAACTAAAACCGTAGAAATTCTCATTGACGCGTTAACACTGACTTTAACGCCATCTCCCGCAACGGTCTGTTCCGGTCAGCCAGCGACTATTACGCCTTCCGGAGGTTCAAACTATACGCTGAATCCCGGGAATGTACTTGGTAACACGTTTACGGTTGCGCCGATTGTTGCCTCGACTTACACTGTCACAGGCCTTTCAGCAATTGGATGTCCAAATAGCCAAACAGTAGCAGTTTATACAAAAACATTGCCCATTGTTTCGCCAACAAGTTTTACACCTCTATGCGCGGGAAGTTCGTTAAGCCTTGCTGTAAATGCTCTCTTTAGTTATACATGGACCGGACCTGGAGGTTTTACCAGTAATGTTCAAAATCCTCAGATAGCAAATGCTACGAACAGTATGAGCGGCATATACTCGGTGACAGGATTAGGAGCCAACTCCTGTCTAAGAACAACAACCATGAATGTTGTCTTAAATGTTCAGCAATTCGTAACACCTACAATAACACCCGCGCCACCATTCTGTAATACTTCAGCACCGTTTAATATGACCGTTACTCCTGCTGGAGGTGGTTGGTCTGGAAATACAATTATTAGTAATGCTGGTGTAGTTACCCCTGCGCTTTCAAATACTTATGGGATTACGCCCCCAATCACCTATACTGTTTTTGTTGGTCCTTGTTTAAACACACAAACCACTACTCTTGATGTGTCATTTTTTAATACAGCTGCTTTGTCGTCTTCTGTCCCTAATCTTTGCGTTACTAATAATCCTATTAATCTAATGAACATTGTTCAAAGCATTGTTACGGGTACCTGGACAGGTTTTGGAGTAAATGTCGGTGGTGGAGGTAATTTTAGTTTTAACCCTGCACCTCTTCAAACAGGTATCTATCCAGTTGTGTATATGACTTCATCTAGCCCTAATTCTTTAACATGCCCTGGATCGACAACACTCAACATTTCAGTAACTAATACAATTACTCCGTTAATTAGTCCTGTTTCTGCCTTTTGCAATAATGCCTCTTCCATGGTTATGACGGTAACTCCTACGGGGGGAGTTTGGGGGGGAAATAGTGGCGTTAATGTTTTTGGACAAATTACTCCCAGCGTATGTCAAATTGGTTCAAGTATTGCAGGCTATACTGTTCAAATAGGGCCATGTATTAATACAAATACCACCTTGTTGAATGTTTCGAAGTTCAACACAGCGGCTTTAACCGGTCCCGGCCCGCATCTTTGTGTTACACAAAATCCATTCAATTTGATGAGCATAGTTCAGAGTACTGCTGGTGGTTATTGGACTGGTCCAACGCCTCAGACTAGCAACAATTTCTTCAATCCTGCAACTCTTCAAACCGGGACTTTTGGGCTCACATATAATACAAACTCATCGCCTAATCCTACCTTGTGTCCTGATTTTAGAACGGCTACGGTGCATGTATTGAATCCAGTTAGCCCGACTATTCTTCAAGTAGGGCCCTTCTGCAGTAAAGATGGCAGTGTTCAAATAAACGTAAGTCCTAATAACGGTAATTGGACTGCAACTGGTTATCTTAGTTCAAGTGGGGTATTAACTCCGTCATTATGTGGCATCGGTGTTAATGCGATTCAGTATGTTGTTGGTACAAACACGTGTAATAGTTCTCAAACTAAATATGTTACAATTGAGGCCTTTGTTCCTTCTACAATTAGTAATGGTATTCCAAATCTTTGTAATACGAGTTCACCGGTCAGTCTTTTGCCACTTACTGCTAATAATTTAGGTATTTGGAGTGGGCCTGGTGTAACCGGCGCTAATTACTTTCCATCAGTAACAGGAGCTGGAAGTTATGTTTTACTTTATAAAACAGCCTCTTCTCCAAGTGGCTTGTGTCCTGATCAAAGTACGGTTGCGGTTAATGTTTTTTCGCTTGCTGCACCAACGTTAATCAAAGCAGGTCCGTTTTGCAATAATGGCGCGCCCATTCAATTACAGGTTAACCCTGTTGGTGGCATTTTTTCAGGAGCTAATAATATGGCCATTACTCCCGCTGGCTTCTTTAATCCTGCGTTAGCTAGTGTGGGTGTTGGTAATATTGTTAATTATAGTATTTCATCTGGACCTTGTATTGCTTATGCCCAAGCTACTATTGTTGTGGAAAAATTTGTGTCGGCGCAATTCGAACTAGGAGCAGGACCTTTTTGTAATAATGATAACCCTATTGACTTAAATAGTTTGGTTCAGAATCCCGGGGGACAATGGGCTGGAAATGGTATTGTTGGACATATGTTCTATCCCTCAAAAGCCAGTATTGGTATCAATAAAATAACCTACAACACAAATCCACCGGCTATTACCAATTCAACTTTATGCCCGGATGAAAGTACCATACACATTAATATTGATAATATTGATGTCCAAAAATTAAAGCTCCAAAGTACCGCTTTGAGTCGCTGTGCACCCGTTGAGGTTAGACTAGTAGCCCAGGATATACCAGGCGCTATAGGGCAGTGGAGTTTCGGCGACGGTTCCCAATCAGAAAGTGGCCTGTCCGTGAGTCATATTTTTACGAGTCCTGGTACTTATTCGGTTAATTTTAAGTACAGCTTGGGTGCATGTAAATCGGAAGGTTTCTTAACAAACCCAATAACTGTATTAGAACAGCCAAAAGCTGATTTTCTTGTTTCCTCAACTGAAGTTTTTATTTCTGATCCCGAGGTAAATCTGACTAACGTGAGCAGCATTTTAGGTAATAACAAGTATGAGTGGACGATAGCCGGCATGAATCAGGTATCTGAAATTAGTCCTAAGATTGTTTTTCCTCAGGTAGGTATTTATAAAATACGCTTAACTGCAACCACCAAGGATAATTGTAAAGACGAGATGATTAAAACAATAGAGGTTAAAAATGATTATAATATTTTTATACCAGGATCATTTACGCCAAATGAGGACGGATTAAATGACGTGTTTATGCCTGTTTTCTCGCCCTTTGGCATTGATCTATTAAGTTTTGATATGGAAATTTATGATCGTTGGGGTCATTTAATTTATCACACCAAAGATATTAGCAAAGGGTGGAACGGAACGCTTCAAAATAAGGGAGAAACAGTTCTTAAACAAGATAGCTATGTCTTTAAAATACGATTTAAAGACAATGAAGGCAGGTTATACAACCGCATTGGCAACATACTTCTCATGGGCAATTAGTAATTTTAGGATTACTGATTACTCTTTGTTTTAATTACAGTTCATTTACCCTAATATTTCGCTCTATTTAAACCCCTCGTAGCCCA
>CALMND010000041.1 GCA_937868565.1 uncultured Bacteroidota bacterium
TCAACATCATGTCTTATTCTACCGTAGGAATTCATAAAAATAGCCTTTCTGACAATGTGAAGGTGTTTCCTAATCCCTCATCGGGAAAGATCATGATAGAAGGGCTTAGCACTGCTAATACGCAAGCAGAAATTACCGTGACGAATGTTGTGGGCCAGGAAGTAAAACGCATGTCGGTTTCTAATGAATCCAATGTGATCGTTGATCTCTCTGAATTTAACCCGGGTGCTTACTTTATTACAATAAATTCGGGTACCGAGCACCTGGTAAAAAAAGTAGTTATTGCTAAAAACTAATTCAATAGAAGTGTTACCCGATCACGATTGTGACATTGGTAACTGGTAAGGTAATTTTTAATAAAACGGCAGGTTTTCCCTGCCGTTTTATTTTGTGTGATTTACCCATGCATCACGGATCTTCACCCATAAAGCAATGCGCTGTTTACTCGCAAAAAAGTTTTAAATTTAATCGCGTTGAAACCTAATTATCTAACTTAGACGATAGCAGTGCAAGATGATAAAATCAAGACCAATACATCCGGACTTTCAGTTTCTACTGGCACTCAAAGACCAGGAGCTTAGAGATTTATTTTGTGATTTACGGGAGTACATCCTGGAGCTGTATCCTGAAAGCAATGAGCTGTTGTACCACACTCACGCCTTAACTGCCGTGTTTTCAATCTCCGACAAGTTAACGGATGCATTTTGTATGCTACCCATTTACACTAACCATGTGAATTTAGGATTTAATAAAGGAACGCTTTTAAAAGATCCGAATAAATTGCTGACGGGTACCGGAAATTTAATAAGGCATATAGACGTTAAACAGCCTAAAGATTACAGGAATTCAAAAGTGAAAGCTTTAATTAAAGAAGCTATTGCCTTTGCCATAAAGGATATGGACAAGCCAACAAAATCGGTTGGTAAAACCGTATCGAAGATCAAGAAGAAGTAAACAAATCTGCCGCGGTGCTTCTCCAACGCTTGTTACATCGTGGTGTTCGGTTTTTGCATTATCCCGCAAATCATATAATTGTGTAAGAGAAACGCTTTATTTCTCTTTAATTTTAGGTAAATTATATACTATGAAAAAATTACTCCGATCTATAGGGATCATATTGCCATTTATGGCCACTACCGCATACGCACAAATTCCTAACGCTGGCTTTGAAAACTGGACAACTGTGGGATCTTACGAGGTTCCGACCGGCTGGGGCACCATGAACAATACAACCGCTACTTATAGCATGTTTACGGCTACCAAAGCTACTCCGGGCAGCCCGGGTAACTCGTATATGAAACTCACCTCTAAAACTATCAATGGTTCTGTTGTTCCCGGGATTGCAGTCTCAGGAATGCTCGATACCATCGCAAAAGAGGGAATGTCTGGTGTGCCTTACACAACACGCTCTGCCACGTTCTCCGGTAAATGGCAGCACATGTCGTTTGGTAGCAGCCCGGGATCCGTGTCGGTACTGCTTAGCCGCTGGAATCCAATGATGAACATGCGCGATACCGTAGCACATGGCATGCAAATGCTGTCAGGTATGGTAATGAGCTGGGGAGCATTTTCAATCAATATGATGTATATGGATTCTTTGAATGCGCCTGATAGCTGTATGATCGTGCTGCGCGCCAGCGGATCGGCTCCTGCCAATAATGATTATTTATGGGTGGACAACCTGGCTTTTACAGGCACTGTGGCGGTTTACACACCTCCGGTTACTACAGGTCTTCACGATGCCCACAAAGCGGGCCAGCAGATCAAATTCAATATTTTCCCTAACCCTTCAAAGGAGCAGGTGACCATTAATTTTAGCGAACCAATTTCAAACGATGTAAGTGTTCAGATCACAGACGTAACAGGTAAGCTGGTGCAGCAGTTTGAGGCTGGCGCTGCAGTTGCAGGCACGAATACAATGACGGTTAAAACACACGATCTTGTTAAAGGCATATATACCATAGTGGTGAAATCGAATAAAGCTACCGGCAGTAGCAAGCTAGTTGTTGACTAACCACGCCCTTAACTGACATGAGATATTTAAGCCTGGGGGTTTACTGCCTGCTGTTTTTTAAAGGCATTTCGCAAAACCCGATCTACATTCCGGATACCTTGTCCGGGCCTACATACAGCATTACAATGCGCATGGACAGTGTACAATTTTTGCCCGGAAAAAAATCGTACACCTATGCGTACAATTCGCCTAACAAATATTTAGGCCCTACACTCTTTTTCAGAAAAGGAACGAATGTAAGCCTGGTTGTGAAAAACCAGATCAATGATACCACAACGGTTCACTGGCACGGCATTCATTTACCTGCCAAGTGGGACGGCGGGCCGCACAATCCCATTTACATGGGCGCTACCTGGAATCCTCAGTTTAAAGTGATGGATCATGCGGCAACGTACTGGTATCACCCGCACATGCACATGAAAACGGCTGAACAGGCTATTAAGGGTGCAACCGGGCTGATTATTGTACGCGACAGCATTGAAAGGAGCTTGACCTTACCGCGCAGGTATGGTATCGACGACTTTCCGCTGGTGGTGCAGTGCCAGCAATACGATTCGCTGAACCAGGCTATGCCTAAAGGTATGCAGGACAGCACGCTTTTGGTGAACGGCACCATGAATCCTTATGTCAATCTACCCGCGCAGGTGGTTCGTTTGAGGTTATTGAATGCATCTGGTGAGCGGGCATTTAATTTCGGCTTCACGGCTAACAGGCAATTTTACCAGATCGCTTCTGACGGCGGCCTCTTGAAT
>CALMND010000042.1 GCA_937868565.1 uncultured Bacteroidota bacterium
ATAACTAGTAGCTCAAACGTTGAATCGCGCGCGAAACTCTTGGCGGGGAGAACACTAATTTCTAAGGGCGTTTCTTTGACTCAAAAAGAACTTTTGGGTGTCGTCATAGAAATATCTCAAAATAATGGCTTAGGAACAATTGCCGCGTTTAAAGATGGTTCTATCAGGTATATTAACTATCAGGAAGATCTTATTATTTGGGAAACACAGACCAATATTTCTCTGGATATGATTGCTGATTTATTTAAAATAAGTGAAGAATTTTTAAAAAAAAGCGTCTTACCAATTATTGCGCGAGAAACATTTCCTGAAGTTGGAAATGTAAGAATTAGCTTTTTAGCCATTGATGGATTGAGGGCGTTAGAAAAGAACTTTATAAAAGTACATAAAGGTGATTTTGCTGAATCAATTCTGGAAATTGGTGTGAAACTCATGCTCTTTCTGGCCAACCAGAAAAAAATAAAGAAGAGATCCGGCTGCATAAACTTTTTCGTTTAGATTCTACTAATTTTCAGGTGTGTTAACCAATTTCTCTAAGTCCATTTTATTTACCATTTAACACAAAAGCTCCCCAGTAATAGGGTGAAGGATACTTCTTCTTAACTTCCAGTTGAGCAGCTTTAAATGAATCATAAAGAGCTCCGGTTTTCGTCCAAGCTCCGTAAAAAGCTATCATCAGGTCTCGCGTGGCATCATCACTTACAGGCCAAAGCGACATAATAATTGATTTTGCACCTGCTAATTTAAACGCTCGCTGCAAACCATAAACCCCCTCCCCGTTTTTTACTTTTCCCAAGCCAGTTTGGCAAGCACTCAAGACCACCAATTCTGTTTCATCTAAATTAAGATTCATGGCCTCATAGGCTGTCAACATGCCATCTTCAAAATCGTTAATACCATTAACATTGTTTGTGTTAATAGCGTACGTTTTGTTGGCCCCGCTAAAAAATATACCAGAACGCAGCATAGGATTTTGATAATATTCTTTTTCCATTTTACTATAGCCGTTAAGATCTTCTTCTTTTGGATCCTCCAAAAAGAAACCATGCGTAGCAATGTGAAGTACATCCGGATTCTTTATCTTTTTGATATCATGTTCGTTCGCATTAATTTCGGTAAACAAAGAAGCGTGCATCCCGCTTTTTTCAAGAGTTGTTTTGATAACCTCTACTTCCGTTTTAGTTCCTGGCAACTCGGCAAGCACAAATCCAAAGGCACCACGTGTAGCTACTGCATTGCTAAGTCCGTTGTCGGCGCTACTAAGTTTGGTAATATCAAAATCGAATTTCGGGTTACCCACTAAAATACTATTCTCTGGTTTTAAAGATTTGTTTTGTTTAATGTCTTTGATATCCTTTAGCGAAGTAAGCAGATGAACATTCATTTCTTCGATTAAATATTTTTTGGTGTCACCGTTAACCAAGGTATTTAAATTAATCTGGTTATAAATTCCGTCAGGAGAAAGATACACTGTGCTTATTCCTGCCAGTTTTTCATTCACACCCTTCCACAGCCGTCGGTACAAATCGGGTTCATCTTTTTTGGAGTCAATACTGTTGCGATAGGCAGTTAACACTTCATTTTCCCACTTAAGTTCCCGGTCAATACTAACTGCAACAGGGTTACCAGTTGCTTTTAATATAATGTAAGTATAATTAGTTCCTCTTCCTCCTTTTTCATAAATGAGATAACTTTGAAAAACCTCAACGGCTGCCTCTCCCTCAGTCAGTAGTTTTTGCAGAGACCTCCAATCGGTACTTTTTGTACTTTGAATAGAACCCAATGAGGAGACCTTCATCGAAATTTCTTTTTCCAAGAGATCAGCTTCTGTTTTCAACGCCGAAGCCTCAGCCAATGCATAAGAATATTCCTCTGTATCAAAATTCATTAGTTTGGCAACCGACTCTCTCTTTAATTTTAGCTCTTCAAATTTTGCATTCAAAACAGGGTCTTTTAATTCGTAAATCTTCTGTTTTATTTTAGAAAGATTATTTAACAAAAAACCCTTCGTTTTTAAACGGAAATCAAGTAGGGTTTTAATAAGTTCGGGATATTTTTCAATGTTGTTCAAAATCGTAGTATAGAAATTTTTGATGCTCATCTCAAATTCATCCAAAAAAAACATCTTCTCACTCTCCGTCATATAGCTGAAGTTTTGCTCAATCTGTTCGTATTTTAAATCCATGTATTTATTAAAATACTCCATTGCTTGCTTTACTTGATCTAAATCAGCAGAAATTTGAGCCTTAGTCATATAAAGCTGCTCCAAAATTTTCACGTTAGTAACCTTATACTTTTTGCTCAACTCAATTGCTTTATCAATATATGGCTGGGCTTCAGAAAATTTTTCAACGCCTCTTAAAATCATTACCAAATTGCAAAGCGTGTTAATATTATCTGCGCTCTCCTCCATTCCTCTTTTTTTGTAAAGGTCTGCAGCCCTGTTTAGGTAATTTGCACACTCCTCATATTTTTCCTGAACCTGGAAAAGCGTTCCCATATTGATATAAATTTCGGCTTTATAGATATTATCAGGCCCATAGACAGCCTCGTAATACATTAAGGCGTCTCTATAATATTTTTGGGTTTTTTCGTAATTGTCAAATTGCATATACAAAACACCCAGGTTACTAGCAAAAGTGGCGCGTTTAAGTGTGTCGATAAAATTTTCATTTTTTAACCCAATTTCCAATTCGGCTGCCAATTCCAGCGACTCATTCTTTCTCCCTACTCTGTTGTAAAAATTCATAAGATTGCTCACTGTTGTCAAATAACTTTCTATTCGCATAAAAGGAAGGCCCTTCTTAATTTTAATAGCCTTCTCATAAAACTGTTCGGTTTCAATAATTCTATTCATTTCACTATATATAAAACCCAGGTTATTAAGCGTGCCTGAATATTCCGTCGAATTCTCCGAATACATAGTTTTATTAATATTTTTAGCGCGATACGTCATTCGCAGTGCCTTTTCAAACTGATTACTCTCTGCCAACATAGCTCCATACTCAACCAAAAAAACTGAAAATTGAGGGTTTAACGTATCATTGACTTTCTTAAACACCTTTTCAGAAGCTTCATATAATTCAAGAGCCTTAACGGAAAGCTGCATGTCTTTATATAAAAGGGCCATGCTGCTCAACATATAGGCATAATCAATCGAATTAGTCATGTTTTCAGATTTGCAAATGGCCAGAGCATCTTTAAAAACTTGTTCCGATTTAGTGAACTCATACTGATTCTGATAACAAACTGCTAAAGAACCAACAACTGTTATCAGATCTTCCTTTTTTAAAGGGTGAGTTTTGTGCAATTCATAAACCCTTTCCAGATGAGGCAAAGCGTCTCTGTGAAGATTTAAAAAAACAAGAGCTATGGCATAGTTCTGCCTCACATTTCTTTCTGCAACAGGCATTGCGTTTGATTTGACAACCTCATCTAAAAGAGGCACAAATAACTCCATTCCCCTTTCTACTTTTTCATTTAATAAATAATAAGCTGCATTTTCAGATTTTAAGGATATGACGTCCTCTCGTTTGATCTTCTTATCCTTTTCACATTGCTGAATGGCTTTTTCAGATAATTCTATCGCCTTACCAAAATTTCCCTTCTGACACTCCTGCGCCGCCTCTTCTTGCCATTTTTTATAAGACTGCGCCAATAAGGGTACTTGAATTACAAAAAAACAAAAAAAC
>CALMND010000043.1 GCA_937868565.1 uncultured Bacteroidota bacterium
CCTTATGTTTTATTTTTCGGTCGAGGTTATTACGACAGCATTCAAAACCGAAAACTTCATCTTAAAAACATGACAGGTGCCGACGCGATTGTTTGCCTTTTTTCGGAAGATCGATTTATTCGTTCTTTTTATATAAAGCATGATTTTTCTGCCGAAATTTCGCAGCTGCCCAACGAAGCACTCACAATAAAATACTGCAGCGGTTCGGATTTTAATTATTCACACGAATTGAAAGATGCTGGCGTGTTTGGCGCTTTTACAACAGGACGTAATTTTTTTGAAAGTATCCACCCTAATCGATTTGGTAACGTAAATGAACTTACCTTGTTGCCCGGATTAAACGAGGGTTTTGAAACGATAAGCGAAAAAGAATTTTTTAAAAAATGAATAAGAGAACATGATAAAGAAAATTGAACACATTGGTATTGCGGTTAAAAACCTTCAGAACAGTAACGAGTTATTTAAAAAATTATTCGGGCAGGACCATTACAAAGTGGAGCGTGTTGAAAGCGAAGGCGTGAGTACTTCTTTTTTTATGTTGGGAGAAACAAAAATAGAGCTGCTGGAAGCGACAAATGAAAACAGTGCCATCTCAAAATTTATTGAAAAAAAAGGAGAAGGTATCCACCATATTGCCTATGAAGTAGATAATATTGAAAATGAAATGCAAAGATTAAAAAAAGAGGGTTTTGAATTAATACACCAACAACCAAAAGATGGAGCCGATAACAAAAAAATATGTTTTTTGCATCCAAAATCAACCAATGGTGTTTTGGTTGAATTGTGTGAGGAGAAAAAATAACTGGCAGTTACACTAATTAGAAGGTGGGTTACGAAAACCAGTTTTTATAATTGATGAAATTTCGTGAAATTCGTGGCTATTATGGGTGATATTAAAATAAATATTCAAAATGCAGATGGTTCAATTGCAACTTTAGAAGCTCCAACGGATATGGGTCTAAGTCTCATGGAATTTCTAAAAGCCTGCGATTACGATATACTCGCAACCTGCGGTGGAATGGCACTTTGTGCCACCTGTCATGTGGAAGTTTTATCTGATTTTTCTACTTTACCCGAAATTAGTGATGATGAATATGCCATGTTGGATACGCTCCCGGGAATCACTCCCACTTCGCGACTAAGTTGTCAACTAAAGTTAAGTGAAAAGATAAACAACATTACGGTTAGAATTTTAGGTGATGGTTCCGTTTAGTTGTTTAATCCCAATGGCTACGTGAGAGTTTACTAGTAAAAATCCTTAAAAAAATTACTCACCCAAAATCTTTTTCGCTATTCCAAACACTACTGCTGAAATTTTTCGCAAAGGAAAAGGTAATAAATACCGTTACCCCGAAATTAAAAATGAGTAGATGAAAAAAAGCCGCTGCTCTGTAACCACTCCAATAAGTGGCTTTTGAGTCCAGAGTAATCAATTGTGTTGGAAGCCCCAGGGTGACAATTAAAGTAAATGCAATAACCGTTAGTGCGAGTGTTTCAAAATTCCGAAGTGGCCAGTATTTTATTTTTCGGTTCCACTTTAATTGCTTGCCCCATCGGTGAATAAGAAAGTAGTTTTCGTAATTTGTTTTCGCAAATAGGATGGAATCGAAATAGAAATTTTTATCTAAAAAGGACTCGTTTGGCGCTAATACCTTGAATAGTTTAATGTCCTTGCGATGTTTTTCGTTAAGCGATTTAATTTTAAGTATGGCTTCATAGGGAATTTCTGGCTTATAAAATTTACTTTCCAAGAACTTTAGTCTATAAAAAACAGCTATTTGTTTAATTTCCTTTTTGGTATAAATTAAAATTTCGTCAACATCGCTTTCGTCAATAACTTCATGGGACTTGTTGTATTGTTTAAGATGTTCGAGAATTTTCTTTTCAGCGAAAAGGTCATTAGTTAAAATACGCTTGGTTTCAGAAATAAGTTGTTCTTCGCCAGTCCGCGTTTTACTCCTTAAACGGGATAATTGCTTTTCTATGTCAACGTTGTTGAACATGTTTATTTAACTTAAAAGCATATAAGTTTGGGCAATAAAGGATTTGGATTTAAATTTAATTTTACCCACAATATCTTTGGCCTTGTGATAATTTAACTCACTGTATACCCAAGTCAATGCGTGTTTATAAAATTGCCTGCTGTGTGTTCTTTTAAAGTCGGAATCTCTGTCTGTTGTTGTGTTCCATTTACCCTGTGTTTGTAGTGTTTGGTTTACTTCATTGTGCAAGGGAGTTCCGGTAATAGGATAAGCCAAAGTAATGGTATAAAATGTGGGGTCTGACGTTTTCAAGTGATGAATCGTTTCACGAATATCTTTCTTTTTTTCTCCGGGGTAGCCGAGCATAATAAATGTTCCTGCTTCCAGACCCGCAGCTTTTGCTTTAATTATCATCTCTCTCACCATTTTCACATCCACTCTTCGGTCCATGGCGTCAATAATTTCCTGCGAGCCACTTTCCGCGCCAATCCAAACCCTAAAGCAACCGCTTTCTTTTAAGAGTTGAATGACTTCTTCATTCATTCTATCTGCTCTGGTAATTATTTCGAAAGGAATAATGACGTTTCTTTTTAAAACTTCTTCATGAAATTCTTTTAACCACTTGTGACTGATTGTAAAAACATCATCCACAAACCAAATTCTATCCGGATTGTAGTTTTGTTTTAGCGACTCCATTTCATCCACCACCAATTTCGGACTTCGTCTGCGGTATGTTCCCCCATATACCGCGCGGCTGCACCATTTGCAGGTATAAGGACAACCTCGCATGGTGCTGAGGGAATACATACTATAGCCATGATGTTTTTTCCAGGCATCGCCGTACAACTTCAAATTGATTTTAGAACGCGCAGGCATAGGAAGGATATTAATATCTTTAATCAGACTCCTCTCCGCGTTAAATACTGGTCTTTTTTCAGATAGATAAGCTGTGCCGTCTATTTGCTCTGGCAATTTATTTGTCTCTAAAAATGTTTTACATAGTTCGTAAAAAGTTATTTCTCCCTCACCAACAACCAACATGTCGGCGCCATTGTTTAAATAATTTTCTGCGTTGTATCTTATTTCGGGCCCACCCAAAATTATTTTGCAGGACTTAAGTTCATTTTCGTTTTTGACAAAATTTATAATTTTTATCACGTTGAGCTTAGTCATTAAGTTGGTGTATACGCCAATTAACTTGGGCTTCTCTTTTTTTAAATATTCACAGAAAGTCTGGAAGCTGATAAAAGTACTATCCAACACAGCATGATTGATTCCCTGTTGCTCAAGGTAAGCTGAGATGTAAAGAATTCCGAGTGGAACATAGGGCCTCATAAGCTCTTGTTCTTTTAAATCTTCGCTCAAAAAATATCCGTGGGTTAAAAGTATCAAGCTGTTTCTTTTTTAATATTAAATTGTTCAAACGCATTGGAGAAAGCTATTGTCCAAATAACATATTCTACAATATTAGTGATAAAACTGCCTGTAAATTGATAAATGAAAACAAAAATAAATAGGGCCAGTCGGTAATAGTTGCTAAACACTTTCGTTTTAAAGAATAAATAAATTTCAAGAAACAATCTTAATACAACTCCAAAAATTCCAAAAATGGCAAGTGTTTCGCCCATGGTATTTGGAATGTCGTAACGCGGGAATTCACCCCAGTAATTAAAATATTTACGCACTACTTCAAAGGTTTGTATTTTAACTTGACCCAGACCTGCTCCGAAGTAAAGACTCTTCAATTCAGCGATTCGCCAAGCCATTGCGTAAGAGTCGCCTATCCGCCCATTTGCTGAAGTGTCCGATCCTTCCAGTATATTAAATATTCGGATAAGAATAGGATTTGTTGGAAAAAAAACCACAGCAAAAACAAAACCGGCAACCGTAATTAACAAACAGGAGCAGGTTAAAATAAAGGCTCTTTGGAACTTTAATAATTTTTTAATGAAAATAAAACTCATTACAAGGGCAGTAATTAGGGTGGCACCAATTACCCCAAAAGACATGGAAAGGATTAGTGGGGTAAACACAAAAATCATCGTAAGTTTTTTATTGTTTTGTATATCGTTAAATAGAAGTTTAAAAATGTAATAGAAAAATATAGGCACAAATAACAGCGCATAATAAGAAGCTTCATAAGTAAACAATTTAAGTCGGGGGAAATTCGTTATACCTTTGGTTAATTGGTTAACCCACCAAAGCCAATTTTGGTATTGGGTTTCCATAAAGAGGAAAGGGACAGAAATCAGAGCAAGAAAAAAATTAAAAACCAGAATTTGTTTAAATAATTTAGAAAGAGAGCCGTACAGATTAATAAAGTGATAAAAGGAAATGACAAAAAAATAGGTGGAAATAAAGAGGCCGTTCGAAATTATAAATGATGTAAAATCTACACCACTATAGAGGTGCACAAAATCGTAGAGAAATAAAACACTGAAAAACGAGAACGCAAAGGTTTTTCGTTTATTTTTTATCTGATTAAAGAAAAAAACAGGACTTAAAATAGTGGTAAATAAAATCCCCTTGGGGAGAAAAACAGAGTTAAAGAAAAAGTAGATATGGGCAAGCAGGCTGTATATACTTATTCTCTGGCTACTTGAGGATGTTTCTGAAAAGAAGTATGTCTTTTGAATATTTTCTTGCGGGATCAAAATATATAAATTTGGAACAAAGGACTAAGCCCAGAATTAAAGATACCTGAAAAAACACATTTCCCGAAATCATAAGCCCAAAAAGAAAAACAACGGGTACAAGTATTAATAAATAATTAAAGCTACCCGCAGATTTGATGACTTTTTGATGGAAATAAAAATATTGGAATGGAATATTTAGGAAAGTCGAAAAGATGAGTCCGTATATAATTCCAGAAACGCCGCCAAGATAATAACCAATAAATATAGAAATGAAATGGGTGCAGCGAATCACCATCTCAAACAAGGAGTTTAATTTGATTTGTTGAGTGCCATTGATAAAATAGAAAGGGACAATGATGAGTAGCATAGCTGCTTCAAATACAAGGTAG
>CALMND010000044.1 GCA_937868565.1 uncultured Bacteroidota bacterium
TGTCTGGGTTTACCGCCCTCATCGATCTTACAATGTATTCTGCATCGGAAAACATAGTTGGCAGAACAACGTAATCTGCCCAGTGTACAAGCTGCAAACTAACAGGGTTATCGTAATCATCAAAAAGTTTATGAAAGTCCCATTTGTGAATGTGTGCAAGAATGGCGCAATGCGTATTGGTCTTATTAAGTTCAAGCGCGGGAAGTATCATGCGATAATAACCACTTTCATTTAAACAGGGTGATAAAAACAAAACGTGTATCTTATTATCCCGCTCGTCAAAAAGTGGATATTTTTCTTTAAAGGTTCTGGCATTGCTCAAATGCTCAGCTAAAGCTGTAACTGTTTTCATTAAATTTTATATTTAAAATGTTCGTATTCCTTTATTGTATTGCTCAAGGCGCTGCTTCGTGACATTATCATAAATAATTGAGGTGATAGCTTTTATACCGTGTTTCTGTATAAGAGCCCTCAGACGTTTCAAGCCGAGGTCAGGATCACGGCTCTTTGAAAGAGGGCTTACCCAATCCAGCGAATAAAAGGTACGCGGCACCCCGTCAGCAAAATAAATAAGACACTTAAAGCAAGAGTCGCGTTTACACTGCCAACCCATAGTTATTTAGACAAGTAAAATAAATTAAGAAGCTCCATCGCCTTGATTTTCCGCTTATACGTCGTATTGTCAAAAAGGTAAGCACCCATTTTTCCCTTATTTTCGTACACAACAACGTTCAGTTGGTCAAGCGCAATGTTCTCCGCTTTCGCTTTTTCAGCCAGATAATTATAAACCTCTTGCACTTTCTCATGGTCAAATTCTTTACCAAAAGATTCTGCTATCGCTTTAAGTTCAAGCTGCTTTACAAGGCGGGTATCTTCAAGTATATAAGACACAACCCGATCTTCCAACACCCTTATCAGAAGCCGCATCTTAGCTGGGACGATGTTAGCGGAAGTGGCCTGGTGCGCGAAAAATGTTTGCAGACGTTTGGAGATCTGCTGCTCAATGATGTCGAAGTTAAACATGACTTTATTTTTATTGGTTAGTATTAAGGATAAACTGCAAAGCGTTCGTAGCCTTGCAAATGTCGAATGACCTGCTTTAAACGAAGTCCCTGAAAATCTGAAGGACTTAGCAGAACCGGCTCCGGATAAGCATCGTAGAGCTCATCTTCAGTTAGGTCAGGAAAGCCAGCTGCCAGAACACTTTGTTCGTTAGCTAGCCGCATAGCTGCTTCTTCTACCGACAAATTCTGGTCGTCCTGTAGGGCAGCGCTAAAAGATTGATGTGTTATTCTCATATAGTGTTAGTGTTGATTTTTGAAAAACCCTGGTGTTCCAATACAGCCGCATGAAATCTTGATACAATAGACGGATCTCCCAGCTTCCCCAAAGTATTCTCACATTCGCGAAAAACACGCAACGTCGGCTTTCGCTTAACCGGTTCTTTGCCTTCGTTATTTGTAAACCTGCGGATTGCTGCGCTGAGCGAAAGCTCAAGCATCACTTCTTTTTTGCGCTTCTGATGTTCATTGTACCAATGCCTGGTGCCAACAAAACCTTTTGGATTTTTGGTATCGAAATAAATGTATGGCAACGGCACAAACCGCCGTTCGGGATCTTTTGCGAGGTACTTAGATACCAATGACAGGCGCTCGATATAGATCCTGTGTGTACTGTCAATGTGTTCAGGTTTCACAGGCGCGTACAAATTCCAGATCAGCTTTTGTGCGATGTCTACCTGCGATTCCGTGAGATCCGTATTCTTGTACAGCAGGTTTCTCGCCATCATCCAGAAGAGCCTCACGTACATAGTTTGGAAATTGTCGCAGATAGGGTCTTGAACCGCCGGGTGAGCGGCCCCTGACTGATCTACCTGCGAAGCAATTTTCCGTGTATCGCCGCCGCGCGGGGCCGCCGCCGCGGAACCTTTCTCAGCCCCGGAGACAAAATTTTTCAGGCAATTTTCCGTGTGTTTCCTGAAAATGTTTCCAGAATTTTCGGAGTTATCAACGGTTTCAACTCCTATTAATAAATTATTTTTAAAGTTTCCAGAATATGTATGTGGACAAGATGGCATTTGCTCGTTGCAAATGCCCTGCTGTTTTGCTTTGCTTAGCGCAGCGTTTGCTTGGGCTTTTGCGTTTTCCGCACCATCCCTGTGTCCAACCGATAAAATTTCTGATTTTATCCATAGCTCGTAATTTGCATTTGAGCCTCGAAATTTTTTTGCGGTAATGATCCCGGAGGAGATAAGTTTTTTTACATACCTCTGGATACTTCGGGCACTGCATTTTACCAGGCTGGCCAGCTGTTGATTGTTCGTTTGAAGCGAAGGCAGGGAGTGGCTGTCAAACCCTGGCAAAGCACTCGCCTTTAGTAGCGAAATTCCATAGATCCGCACGAGTTCTCTGGCAGTGAGAATTGCACCGGCTCTGATTTTTTCGGCGGGCTTATTAGCCTTCAGGTTGTAAGTGCTAATGAACTCATCCAGTGCTTTAAAAGCAGTGGGGTAGTGTATTACGATCATATTGTTTTACTTGGTTAATGGTTACGTTAGGGCATGAGAATAGCTGACGACTTTTTTATAGTCGTTAATGACAGTGGTGATGGAATGTTAGAATTGAATTACGGCCCTGATGTAAAACTTAGAAGTAGTGGCCGGACTATGTTGCTTTTGTTAATCATAGCATTTTAATAATTCCTGTCAACTTCATCTCCATGCCATGCCTCCATTTTCTTCCAGTCTATTGCCTTCATAATTTCGTCAATGGTCTTATACCATGAGCTTGGAGTTCCATATACCCCCTTTAATCTTACGCCACGCGCACCTTCTTCCAAACCATCCGAAATTATTTGCGGGCCATTTTTAAAGGTCATGATCCGGCCTGATCTGCGAAGCATTGCCAGTCTCTTTTCTTTAGTGTCGTATTTTTTGCCAGAATCCGATTTTGGAGGAAACGAATAGGTTACTGTATTTCCGCTTATTTTGCAGGTACCGCCACGCTTCTTGATCTTTGCTACATGGCTTTTAAGTGCTTCTTTATTGGTATGAACCTTCGTGTAAATTTTCATAATAAAATTAACTTGTATGATATAGGTGTGAGCGTTGTTTGTTGATACTAGCCATGGTCTCGCGCATGGCTTTAATTTCGGTACTAATAAAATCAAGAAATAAACTCTGCACCTGGGCAAAACTAGGCTGTTTAAGGAGTGTATCTCCACTTGGATATTTTTGACGCACCTGGTCACAGAACTGTTCTGCCTGGTGGCAAGCGATCTTGGGAGTTAAAGTGACGTAACCATTCATATTTTGCCCTTTTTCATTTAGCGCCGCAAAATGAAAATGACCGCTGCTTTCTGAGTATTCAAGTCTTATATACATAAATTTTGAGTTTATATGCCGCAGACACCGCTGCATTCGCTGGTACACATATCCAGTTGATCTTCGTTTAGATTGGCAGTGCGAAGCGGCTGACAGCTGCGGTGTAAATAGATAGGATGAGATATTCCTTTTTTAGTAGAGTTGCGAATAGCTTCATCAAGCATAACAAGGCGCTGCCATTCTTTCGGATCTTTAAGCTTGGTTTCGCGCCATCTGGCATCCGACTGGTAAGGGCAAAAGGTACAAGCGCTTTTTGGAGGCAAAGGAAATCCTTCCTGTTCCATCCATTTTTGGCAATCTACCCGACGGAGGACAGCAGTGTACTGTACCCTTTCAAAATCGTGCTTATAAGCCTTGATGTTCAAAAAAGGATAAACAAACACCATCCAGTTGGTACGCGGAAATTTTGCTCTTTCAATTTCCTCTAAAGTAATGCCTAGCCAAACTTCTGTAGACGGTACCCGCTGTCTTTCGGCTAATCCGTAGGCTCTCCGAATTAACCGGTTAATTTGATTCGTTTTATACTCTTCAGTACACTGACGCCTTAGCAAACCAATTTTACCTTTTAAATCTTTTGTAAATGCAGGTATTGAAGCAGAACGTCTATTGTCCCGTATAGCAGAAAGTATAAGATCACGATATAATGATTTTTTACCTGTAACAATGATGGGAATACCATTGTTGGCCTTCGACCAGGCTCTCAGCCATTTCAGATGTTTGTAAGTGGCTTTACTTTCAGCACCCGGATCTGCAAATACAGCGAAGTCAGCCCGCTCAATAGTTCCCCTGGAGCTCATTAGGTACATTGTGGTAGACTGCTGTCCTAATCCAAGCGAGATCACTTTATAATTCGTTTTCTTCGGAACCCCAAGTAATCTTAAATGCAGCCTGACACGATAGGTGAGGCATGCTTCTTTTAAACGTTTACATAATTCTTTCATAATATGGCCTGCGATAGTGCGTATGCATTTATGATGGCTTGAGCCTTTTCTTTGGCGGCTTCAAGGCCAATGCAGTGTATATCGTCAATTTGTTTAAGGGTTGATGAAATAGTGTAATCGTCTGTTGAGCCATCAACTAACTGAACAGTGATTCGAACAGTAGCCCAGATACCGGTGCCAGTACCTATCCAGGTGCTTGTTCCATGAATCACGTTTTCCATCCAATTCAGTTGAGTTATCTGCATTACGTCGCTTTTGTATTCAAATGTTTGTAAAGACTGGCCTCGTTGTACACGACATATCGGCCGTCCTGGTGATAAACAATCACACTACCGGGTTTGTCCCTGAGCTTACGAAGCTTCAGGTACTTACACTTAAGGATTTTTTGTGCCTCTTTCGTTGTTACCCATTCCTCTGTCTTGGCTTTCGTATCTTTACTAATATTGGTGCGTAGGTCACCGATAGCCTCAAGCATGGACTTCTTAACCTCGTCCAGCATTTTATAATAAGCTGATTTTTCGAAAACGATTATTTCCATATTCTATTCTTCAGCACTTTGTCCTTTTAAGAGTTTTGCCGTTTTTTTACGAAGCAGATTTTCCTTGCAGTTATTTTCCTCTATCAGGGACAAGGCAGCTTCGTAAATAATTTGAGCCAGATCGGTTCGGATTTTCTCCCCCTTAAA
>CALMND010000045.1 GCA_937868565.1 uncultured Bacteroidota bacterium
AAATTAGTTTTATTTACTAATTCATAGAGATGTCTGTCTAATCCAATTCCGGTAACAATTTTGAAATAGTCCTTTACAATATCAAATTGACGCTCAATTGGGTTAATCTGAAAGTTAAAACTGCGACTATAATTTAAGTCCATGTATTTATATGACTTTGGAAGATTAATTCCGCCGGTAGCATTCATGTAACCATTTACACCTACAGAAATACCCCGCCAGTGCTTGAAGTTAGATTCGTGTTTATTAGAATCATTTGTATTAATATGCCAGTTTTCTTTGTCATTTACAACGTAAATTTTACGGCCTTTCCAGTTATAAACGGTTGTGTCAGCATCATTTCCACCTGAGTTAGCAGTTTCATTCTTAATTTTTGCAATGGATGCTGCGGGGCTGGCTTCTGCGTTAACTTCTCTTGTGTCTCCTTTAATTTTAATATTACTTGCCCCGCTTGCATTAGCAGTAATTTTATCTGTTGCAAACACTTTAGCTTTGGAAGCACCTGTAGTACTTATATTAACGGTGCTGCTAGTTAAAGGATAACTTGCCAAAACCGAGGCACCAGACAACTCAGCATTAAAAACACTAGTGTTGCCATTTAGAGCAACATTGCTGGCGCCGCTTTGAACACTTTTTAAACTGTTGGTTTGAATTCGCACTTTTAGGCTAGAAGCTCCCGAAGCATTAAGACTGAAAGACTCCGCTTTAATCACATTAGTTGTTTTGAACTTTGCGGCGCCACTGGAAAGCACTTCGTTTAGAAGATTATTCTTTAAATACACGTTAACCGGACCTTTAAAAACTCCCTTATTATTAATATACAAAATACCATTTTCAAACTTGGTTTCAACTCTTTCGATTTCGTTTTCCAAAGCACTTACTTTAAGACTAAGTGTATCCGAATTAGTGTAAATAACTTCCACCCCGCCACCAATTTCAAGTTTAGTATAGGCAGAAACCTGCCTCTCTTGTGTTTTTTGAGCTTTGCACCCAAAAATAAACGATACGAGAAGTGCGGATAAAAAAATTAGTTTTTTCATATTCATTAAAATTTTATTTGTTTGATTCCTTATTTTAGGAGTAAGACGTGTTTACTACAAAAAAGTTACAGGGAATCTTTATTTTTTTTCTACCGTTAAAGCATTAAAGGATAATAAAAAGGAATTATCGGTTCTTTCTTCGCCTTCCAGAGACTTAATCCCTAGCTTATTGGCTCTTTTTACAAGGGCCACCGCCTTTTTCCAAAAACTTTCTTTTGTATTCGTTGCAGGAGATACTTCATCATCATCGAAATCTTCTTCGCTAACAATAAAAGATGCATTTGATGAATTATGATTTGTGTTAATCGCATTGGTCAATAAAGATGTGTCGCTACGAAGAATTCCCAGATTTACTTTTTCAGCGGATTCTAGAACCAAAGGATTCGAAGAAGCTAAAGTATCTTTTCTAGTAGAATTACTTTTTACATAATTCGGCTCCAAAATAGAATTGTTTAAAGGTATTGAATCTATTATTACGGAAACATTACTTTTTAACTTTTGCTTCCAAATTGGAAAAATCAAATTATTTGAAACAGTTTTATTTATTGGATTAGAAGAATTCTTTTTATTAGCCAATTGTTTTATGCTCAATGACGGTGTTGTTGGATTTACCTTTATAATAACAGGTTTTTTTTCTGCCAACTTTATCTCCTTTGTTTTGGACGAGCTGTAATAATTAAAAACAATCGCAAAACCAAACAACAATAAAATAGCCGCCGCAATAGAAGCTATAGTTCTCAAACTGAAAAGCGCGACAACTCTTGCCTCCTTTTTAAGCGCTTCTTTATCAGGGTTAATTACCGATAAATCAGGTTTCAAAAGTGTTTTAGTGTAAGACTCGTATTCCTTCGCTAATAAAAGATTTGTTTTAAGTTCGTTTTCAAAATCTGGTTTTTCATCAATAGTCAGTTGATTCTCAAAATAAGCTAAAGCACGGTTATTTATAGCAAACTCTTCGTCTGATTTATATAGAAAAGATTTATTTAACCTATCTGTGTTAAACTCAATAGGTAAAAAGGTTTTTTTGTATTGCTCCAGGCTTTTAGTAAGTTCAGGGTCATTTGCTAATTTTTGTTCGAAAGACACTTTCTGTTCCTCAGGCCATTTGTTTTCGAGATAAGACAAAATTTCCTCGTCCTCCAAAAACACGATATCCCTTTTAAGATTTTTTTTAAAGTCTGCATCCGTATCCTCCTTTTGAAGTTTTGGTAAATCCGCATCCAAATCAATACTCAGTTCGGGATGTGCCAATACAAAGGCTTTTAGTTCAGACAACACGGTTTCACTTAGGTTACCTTCCAGATAATCCAGCAGAAATGCTTCGTAATTATTTAAATCAATTCCTGCCACTTATATAACGGTTTCCATACTACCAATAAAATTTTTCAAAAATGTCCTTGCTCTGAAAATATACACCTTAACCTGACTTTCATTCAAATCAGTTATTTCTCCAATTTCAGCGTAGTCATAGCCTTCGTAATCTCTCAATAACAATACTGTTTTTTGAATTTCAGGAAGCTTCTCCAATCCCATGTTGAGCACTTCCTTCAAATCGGAGTATTGTTTAGTATGACCGTATTGATTAAATTCTGCTTCGTTAAAAGAAGTGCTTCGGGAATTTTTTCTGGTATAGTCCACCAAAGTATGGTAAGCCGTTGTATATAGATAGGTCTTCGATTTGCTTCTATCTATGCCATCTACCTTCCTCCACATTTTCTCAAACGAATCCTGAACAATGTCACGCGCTGCATCTTTATCCTTAATGTGTTTAAGCACAAAACGATAAACGCCGTCTGCATAAACATCCACACATTGATTATAATCCGATAGGGTCAATCCAATAGTAAGACGAAATTAAACCCAAAATGTTACAAGACAACCTAAAATTTATTAAATTGATAATCAGTAAATTAAAGTAAAAAACGTGAAAGATTACAAATGCTTCAGAATTTCATTCATCACTTCTTCGCTGTCCCATTTTGAGCTAAGATCTGGAATCAACATAATTTTATCCATTATAGCTTGTTGCTTCGCCCCCTCCCTTTGAGCGGTGCTATATCTAATATGAGGACTATAGGTCACCATGGAATATAGGGGGGTCCATTTTTGAGGGTACTTTTCAGAAAATGCGGCCTCAATTTTTTTCTGCAATAAAAATTGAGGGTCGGCGGTTTTATCTCGCATTTCAACGAAATTAGCTATCGCTAAATCAGCAATTGCATCTCCGTCTACCTTACGCAAGTTTTGGTATTCTTCTAATATTTCGGGCCAGTTTTCTTTATGCTTATCAATTAGTGCGTTAAGTACAACACAATCTTCAAAACCGCAGTTCATTCCCTGACCATAAAAAGGAACGATGGCGTGCGCAGCATCACCAATAAGTGCAATCCTATTATCAAAGGTCCATGGATAGCATTTCACAGTAACCAATGAGGCTGTTGGATGAGCAAAAAAATCGTCAACAAGGGTGGGCATTAAAGGAACTGCATCTGGAAATTCTTCCTGAAAAAACTTTGTTACCTCGTCCTTCGTTTTCAGTTTTTCGAAAGATTTATCACC
>CALMND010000046.1 GCA_937868565.1 uncultured Bacteroidota bacterium
GTTATGTGAGATTGCTACGATTCGTTTTCATAAGATAATTTATTTGGTTCACATGCTAAATCTTCAATATTATTTAAAATTTTATTAGTTATTCAACTTGTTAATGCAAAAGATTCGTTTCATCATAGACTTTTTTGTTTTTGGTGCCATCTTCGGTAAAAGGTCACCAGTGCTGTCATCACTCCAACCGAACAGTACACACCTAGAACTAAAGGCCAATTGAAACCCTATAAGACGCTGGGCTCGGAGTACTGGAAACCTTTGGAGAGATGACAGGACTACTCACATGTGTTGCAATTACATACTTATTGAACTTAAAAACCATGTAGTGTGCTGCCTGAGTAATTGCAAGGAGTTATTTCTTTATATTTTTATAAAGTTTAATCTTTTCCAAAGTAGATGCCTTAGCTTTTATTGAATGTGAAAAACACATTAATGTACTGTCTGGCGTTGTCGATTGCATTATGGCCCTGGAAATTCAAAAAACCAGCCGGACTTCCCATTGCACTGACTGCTGTTACGAAAGGAAGCCGTTTGCAACTTTCGTAAATTGCACAAGCTGTGCTAGCTTACACTGTCAAATTCGCTTATTGAGCAAGAATTTGTTTACCCGGGCGTTCTGGATCGGGGTACCAATAGTAGTCTTTACTAACTTTGAGGAAATCGGCTTGGCGAGGCGAGCAGGCATACTCGCACCACAATCTTTTAAGATTGATGGCGCATATATCGCAACCACCCGAAGCTGTTGAGAAGGCACCATCGACTTGTACTAGATTTTAGGATGTGAGTATAGCGTTGTACTCGTTGCAACATACGTCTTTGCCTAGGTACTATTTGCATTTTAGTTCTGTTTCGGTGTAGTTGATGGGGAATGCTTATCCTTCGTACACATAGGGCAATCCTTATTGTGGTTGTGAATAGACACATTTTGAGGTAACCATTGTAATGAGGAGGATGAAATGTAAGTAACGAAGAGGGATTTTGATGAGCATTTTTATAGTAGTGATTAATTTCAATTTTTAAGAATAGACGAATCGGGAAGTTATACAGTAAATTAAGCTACACGATGTAATTTTAAATTTTATTGTTAAGGATATTTTTCATTTACCATTGTTCTTAGCTCCAGGAATCAAGTTAATGATATCAAATATTTTGGGTGAATTGGTAGATAATGATATGTTGATCATTCTGCTTTGTTTTTGAGACGCCAGGCTCGATAGTAGGTTAAGGGGATCGTGATTAGGCCAACGAAACCATAGACACCTAATACTAATTGCCAATTAAAGCCTTAAAATGCACTTGGTTATGTGTAAGTAAAACCTTTGGAACTGTCACAGGCTTATTAGCAGGTATTGCAGTTACACTATTCCTGTACTATGAACTCATGGAGAGTGTTTCCTTTGTAATTACAGGCAGTGGCTGCTTTAGTTTTCTCAAATTAAGTATCGTTTCCGAAATAGAGAGACTCACTCTTGTTGTAGGTAAAGACCACGTTGATATACTGGAGGGCGTTGTCGATAGCATTATGGCCTTGAAAATTGAGGAAGCCGGCCGGTGTTCCTAGGGCGCTAACGGATGCAACGAAGGGGACTCTTTTACAGCTCTCGAAGATGGCGCAAGCGGTATCGGTGTGAACAGTGAGGTTTGCCTCCTGCGCTAAGATCATTTTACCTGGTTTTTGAGGGTCGGGGTACCAGTAGTACTCCTTGCTTACCTTTAAGAAATCTGCTTGGCGAGGCGAGCATGCATATTCGCACCAGAATCTTTTAGCGTTGATGGCACAAATATCACAACCTCCGGATGCACTCATAAGGGCACCATCGAGTTGTTTGAGGTTATCCCTGGTTAGTCTGGCGTTATCTTAGTTGCAGCATACTTAGTTTCCAATATACTATTTGCAGGCTTACATTGTATAGTTTATTGCAAATGAATCTCCGTCATAGGGGTAGGGAAGTCCAACGGGGGGTTGTGAGTAAGCGCATTTAGACGAGACTCCGTGAAGAAGAGCCATTGATAGGGTCCAATGAAGTATAAGTTTGAAGGACATTTATTAATGATTAATATTACAGTGTTGGAATTCCTTAATTATTTGGAAAATTGTAAACAAATTGAAACTTTTAAGTAGTAATAAAAAAATTGAAAATAGTAAAATTTTTATCATGTTTTTAAGTTCGTAAAAATGATTTGTGAGGTTATACTTAAATATTTAATATTACTAACTATCTTAAATTATTTTAGAGTTGAATTTAATGATAACAATAACAATTAATCACTGATTTCAATCTTTTTTAGATGCTTTTGATCTCCTAACTCTGAAAATGGTTAGCAAGCCTGCTAAGACAAAAGTAAATCCATAGAATCCAGCGACTAGTATACTATTGAACCCTTCAAAGACACTTGGTTCATAATACTGAAAACCTTAATTATTATTACAGGATTGCTCACACGTATTACAACTGCAGATCTCTTTAATTGGGAAACCATGAAGTTCAGTTCCGTTGTAGTTGCATGGCGTAGCACCTTTTAGTTTCTATTTTGTCTCATCATCACCAAAATAAAGACCTTCACTTTTGTTGTAAGTAAAATAGACACTAATGTATTGGAGTGCGTTATCAATAGCGTTATGTCCTTGAAAATTGAGGAAGCCTGCAGGAGTTCCTAGGGCACTTACTGAGCTAACAAAAGGAATCCGTTTACAACTTTAATAAATGGCGCAAGCAGTACTTGCTTATACGGTCAAGTTTGCTTCTTGGGCGAATATCTAATGGCCAGGTCGTTGTGGATCGGGGTACCAATAGTAGTCTTTACTAACTTTGAGGAAATCAGCTTGGCGGGGAGAGCAGGCATACTCGCACCATAGTCTCTTAATGTTGATGGCGCATATATCGCAACCACCCGAAGCTGTTGAGAAGGCGCCATCGACTTGGGCGAGGTTATCGGCAGTGAGTTTGGCGTTGTGCTAGTTACAGCAAACGTTTTCTCCGAAATACTATTTGCAAATTTGAACGGTGTAATTGATGGCAAATGCGTCTCCGTCATAGACATAAGGGAGACCGTGTTCTGGCTGAGTATAT
>CALMND010000047.1 GCA_937868565.1 uncultured Bacteroidota bacterium
AGCAAAAATATCAATGTTTAAAAGACTTTTAAACAAATTATAGGAAATTTTAATAATAAAATTATAAGACTAATATAGGTAATACTGGAGTATTTTCAAATCTGATTAATCACTACTTAAGTATGTGAAGGACAACAATCGAATATTCTGCTTAGTATTCCCGATTAAATACTCTCCAAATTGTATTTTGTAAGCTCTCCTGATTTATTGCCAGTATTAATTGTTGAAGCTGGTTCGAAAAGAAGAACAGATACTTCGTTTTCTGCCAACGGACAATGTTCGACCCCGCGTGGAACAATTAAAAACTCATTTTCGTTTAATTCAATGACATTATCCCGAAATTGCATTTTGAAACTCCCTTTCAACACGTAGAATAATTCATCTTCAAGGTCATGTTTGTGCCAAACGAATTCTCCTTTAAGTTTCGCCAATTTTACATGTTGGCCATTCAGCTCCCCAACAATTTTAGGACTCCAATGTTCTGAAAACAGAGATAATTTTTGAAGAAGGTTAACTTTTTCCATTGCAAATTCAACGTGATAGGATACACTCAAAGTGCCGACACCGACTATGAATATTACTCTATGATAATTTTTTTCACAGCTTGTTTTCCAGTAGAGTTGCGAATTTTAATAAAATAGATTCCCCTAAGCCAATTGCTGCAATCTATCTCGGCTTTATTCGTATTTACCGCAGGTTCATGAAATGCCCTTTTACCAAGAACATCCACTATTTCAATTTCAATAATTAAGTTCGAAGTTTCAACTGTAAATTTATTTCTAATAGGATTGGGGTAAATGAATACCGCATTTTCTGTTTGAACACGATTTGCTAAGCCAACAAGATTACAATCAATGGCGCGAATCAGTAAAGTCGTATCGGAAAGACATTGATTGGCGTTTTTTCCTGTAATTGTATAAGTTGTAGGAACAGTTGGCGAAACAACCACCTGGTTTCCTGTCATACCACCAGGGTTATAGGTAAAATTATTTGCACCCCACGCATTCATTGAAATTGTTTGACTGATGCAAGGAACAGTATCAGACACACTGTAATAAATAATAAAATGTGGGTCTACGTTTACAATTTTACTTGCATATTTATTACAGGAACCTACCGACCCAACTACATTGTAATTTGTGTTATAAGTAGGCGATACTACAGCGTTATTGCCTATTATATTGCCGGGAGTGATGGTATAGTTGTTGGCACCTGTTGCTGTAAGAGTCACCGATTGTCCGCGACAAATTAAAGTTGAAGTTAGATTAATGTTCACAGTAAAAGGCGCACTCACGCTAATTGTTCGTATAGCACTGTTACTGCATGTCCCATTACTTCCAATCACTGTGTAAGTGGTGTTTGCTGTTGGGGAAATATTTTGTGAAGAGCCTCCGAAATTGCCAGGTAGCCATAAATAATTAGAGGCGCCGTTAACTGACAATGGAATTAATGTTTGCGGACAAACAGAAGAAGCGGGGCTGGAAATACTAATGGTTGGTACGCTGCCAATATCTAATGTGACGGTATTTACGCAACTGAGAGAAGAAGGATTAGTGGCCAACAAACTAATTGTATAAATACCGGCCGGGCTAAAATTAACAGAAGGATTTGGTGTGGTATAAGTTACGGCAGTTGCTCCTGTCACCGTCCAGTTCCACGCAGTAGGTGTACCATTGGAAGTATAGTTAAGAGAAATATTTTGCCCGCTGCAAATGTTTCCACCTGTATTAATGCTACTGGCAAGTACAGGAGGATTGGTCGCTTTGATCGAAATATAATACCTACCTAAACTGCCGTAGTCTGAGTAATTCGAGGAAGAGCCTCCATCAATTGTAACATAATAAGAACCTGGAGATAAAGTTAAACCCACCAGACCAGTTAGTTTTGTGAGAGAGGAGTCGGCAAGCAACATATTATTAGCAGCATTAAATAATTTTAATTTCACATCCAGGTCGGCACCAGAATAGTTAATGGTGTCCAAGGCCCAAGGTTTTACATTTATGGAAATGTAACGGCTGTTACAAATGGTAAACTTATAAGCATCTACATCGCTTGGTTGTGAAATAATACCGGAATCTGAAAGATTCAAGGAGTTAAGATTTAGAATTTTGGCGGTATTAAAAACATCGCCAACATCATCTTGAATAAAATTAAGATATCCTGGGCTAGTGATTCCTACGCCTGTGCTACCATGGTCAAATTGTATAGTATTACAACTGGTCGAGCTTTTGCCGGTATGCCATATGGTTACGTTTTTCGAATAGCCTACACCCATAATGGGTGCCCAAGAAGTAACACCAGTTCCAGTTCCACCATTATATTCTGCAGTTTTAACGCACTGGTTATCGTACGAACTTTGGTGCCTCAATGTAAATGTATGTCCGGCTTCATGAGCTGCTGCTTCGGCCATACTTCTCGCGTTGTAACCGAGTTGATTTTCAAAAACCCAGCAAGGTGTGCCCGGTGTACCCCCCCAATTAAAACTTCCAACATAAGCTACTCCTCCGGCGGAACCATACCAAGCACTAGTTGGCGTAAAAACAACACGTATGCGTTGGTTGGCCGGAGCATTATTAAATCTTAAAGAGTCTGTCGTAATGTTAACGTCAAATGGTTTGTAATCCTCTGAAATCCTTTTCCATATTAGTATAATATTTGCGCTAGATGCGGTGGATGGTGATGCATAGACTGGGTTACCTGAATTCCACAAAGTTCCACTTACGACTTGACCATCAAAATCTAAATAAACAACTTTGCCGGTAATGGAAGGGTTACTGTTAAGAATCGGAATTATTTGTTGCGCTTTAACTAAGAATTGGCCAGCTAAAAATAATACTGTTGGTAGGATAGTTTGTTTTAATTTCATCTTATAAATTTTATTCGGATACAATTTCGTCTTCAGAACATTTACGTAAAATAAATTTGTCTCTATCGAATTTTGCTTTGTAAAAAACAGATTTGTCGTCAGACATGATAAATACCTGGGTAGTATATTCTCCGTTTATTTGAACTAATAAAGAAGATTTAGCAAAGTAACTCAGTTTAGCTTTTAGGAAACGAATATCGCCGTTTTTGGTATTCATTAAGACCTGAGCCTTATCAAGGTATTTATTTGTAGGATTTGTTAACGTTTCTGTTACTTTCAAGGCAAATATCTTATCCAATTCCACTTTAGTAATGGTGAAACTTGCCGGATAGCTGACAACGGACTTTTTTGTGGGATTTGTTTTTTTATTCTGTGCAGGAGCGTTAAAGCCCATCCCTACAAATAAAAGACAGATTGAGAATTTTAAAAAAAGATTTTGCATATTCGATTAGTTATAACATTAGTATTTGCGTAACAAAGGCCATAATTAACAAATATAGCAAATCAATTTAGCTAGTCCAATCCTATTTAAAAAATGTTGAACAAATGGCTGTAAAAGGTTTTAGAAGAAAATCATCGCGTTTATTCCACACATGGCTTTTAAAAGCATCAAACCGTCGATAATAATCAAATAATAGAGGATAGAACGTCGGTTGTGAAGGGAATAAGCAACGGTAATAATACAAATAAAAGGAATGGTGTTTAGCAGAATTTTAAAAAACGAAAAATGTTGAATGAATGCATAAACCAGAAAAGAAAATAGTCCCAATAAACTAAGTGGAATGATGATGAAAAAAATGGTTTTGCGCAGCCCGACATTAACCACAAATGTTTTGAGTTTTTGATTGTAATCCATAGCATAGTCCTTAATATCAAACATAATACATAAAACCGTTATATACATAAAGTTTTTAAGAAAGAGAAGGCCACTGATAAGTGTGAAGGTATAGGGGATTTCATGGTCTAAACAATAAAATAGGCGCGGATACAGTGTAACCAGACCTGCCCAGGAAAAGCCAATAATAAATGGCTTTAGCCAACCTACATTTCTCAAATTGTATTTGGCAAGTGATTTATAATTGATTCCATAGTACATGGTGGAAACAATGGGGAAAATTGAAATGAGAAAATACTCAGAGAAACCAAGCTTTATAAAAGCTTCTTGGTTATTTATGACAAAAATTAAGGTCATAATAACAAGTAAAGCGAGAAAAAAAGCTAAACTCATTTTTATTTTAGAACTATTCCGTAAATACCAGGCAGAGCGCTGATTGATACTGTTTTCAGAAGTTTCGGTAATAAGATAGGCTTTGCTGTAAAAAACAATAACCGCCAAAAAGATAAAAACGTAGTACAAAAAGCCGTTGAGGGGAAGACGCTGTTGCAGCGTGGCTTCCAGGCTCAAGCCAATAGCACACAAACCATAAAAATAATTTCCAAAAAAAATGAGTTTAACCAGTTTATTATTTGCCAGAGCGATCAAAATCAGTTTTTATTAACACGATAAATATAAATATCATGTTCTGCCCAATGCAATTGTTTTTCGCGAGTCATACCATTGTTCATTGCAACTTTTTGTGAGCGGATATTATGAATATCAATAATGGAAATAACACTATCACATAAATTATTTGAGAAGGCGTAGTGTTTAAAGAGTTTCGCGGCTTCGGTAGCGTAGCCTTTTCCCCAGAATTGTTTGAAGAGGTGATAACCAATTTCTATTTGTTCATGGCCCTCAATATCCTGAAGTAAAAGACCGCAAATGCCAACAAACTGATTTGTTTTCTTGTCTGTTAAAACCTGCAGACCATAGCGTTTGGTTTCGTAGCGTAAAAGTTGTTTTTCAATCATTCCTCTAGCTTTTACTTTTTTATCCGTTGAATTATATTTAGGAATATAAGCAGTAGCTTCGGGGGACTCAAAAAAAACTTCCCAGGCTTTGATGTCATCTATGTGTAACATTCTAGTGATAAGCCTTTCGCTTTCCAGCTTATCTTCGTATTGATAGGGATTCATAAGCAAATTTAGATAAAGCCTTTTTGTTTAAGGCTAATCCGTAATTATGATTTTCGTAACGTTGCTGCCGGAACTATTTTTGTGACATATGAAATAAACTCCGGAATTTAAACCATCTATAGCCATCATGTAATTATTTGATGAATTTAGTTTAATATTTTTTACTTCCTGACCAAGTTCATTATGTATAATGATTTCCAAATTAATTTCAGATTTAATCGTAAATGAACCTCGGCTGGGATTAGGATAAACAAGAAAGACAGAGCTTTGATTCTCAGAAAATAAATTGTCCAAGCCGGTGCAGGCACTTACGTTTACCGTAAGGGTTTTTGCCGCAGAACAATTGTTGGCGTTCGTATAGCTGTATGAAATATTTTGAATACCTACCCCTGCAAGAGTTGGTGAAAATGAATTTAGGTTAATCCCTGGTCCAGAAAATATACCGCCAGAAGGCAAGGCGCTCAAAGTTACATTAGTCGAGTTAATGCAGTAAAAAGTTTTGCTAATCGAAAAAGTTAAGGTAGGTATGACATTCACAGCTACCGAAGAAATCGCGGAAGAACTGCAGCCGTTAGCGTCAGTGTAGGAGTATGATGCGCTTGAAGTTCCAACACCGGCAAGTGAAGGAGAGAAAGAGGCTCCGTTTATTCCGGCACCGGTATAAACGCCACCAGCAGGACTTCCATTTAAACTAACTGTTGGTGAGTTGAGACAATACACCGAAGGATTAAAAGAAAAATTAACTATCGGCAAAGGATTAACCTGAGCACTAACGGTTGCTGTATTGGAGCAACTATTAGGTGCGGTATAAATGTATGACAAGGTAAAGGAACCGGTTTGTGAGGGACAAAACGTGGAATTAATCACATTTAGTCCTGAAAATACACCTCCTACAGGCGTTCCGGTAAGGGTAGTGCACGGTGCGCCAACACAAATGGGCGATATAGGTGAACAACTTACCTGCGGTAAAGGATTTACAACAATTACCAAACTTCCGGTTCTAAAGCAATTATCAGTCGTATATCCTGCAACAGTATAATTGGTTGTAATATTTGGTGTTACATTAATAATAGTTAAGGTAGAACCAGTACTCCACGTAAAAGTATTTGCACCCGATGCGCCAAGAAAAGAAGAACCTCCGGCACAAACTGTATAAATATTGGAAGTAACAACAATTGGCGGCTGAGGCACCAGAGATTGGGTAATCGCAAATGTAGACGTAATGGGACACCCGGCTGCATCTTGGGCTGAATAAGAATAAACGCCCACCGTTAAATTAACAGCGTTAGCCGTCATTTGAGGAGGGTTGCTTGAAACAGTAAACGCATAGGGAGCTAATCCGCCAGTTGCTGTTATGCTCGCACTTCCATTCGTGCCACCAACACAATTAACTGCAACTGTGCTCACTGTAAAAGTTGGCATAGGGGCACCAGAAGCTGCCATAATGCATAGTCTTGGATTAACACCTGTATTCTGAAACTTAATATTTTTCACGAGTTTGGCTCTCTGGGCGCAATTCAGAATAAAATCCGCATTAAACATTTTTGGCTGACCACCGGCCAATCCCGGCGTTCCTGTGGTACGATTACATCTGTCGAAACCTGCAAGAACTGAAGGAGAAGCAGCAAACCAGTCGGGCACGGCAATAGATGGAAACACAGCGGTTGTATTATCTGTAAAACGCACGGTAACATTCATAGTACCTGTCCCTTCAGTAGCAAAACCTAAAACACTCAATGCGGCGTAGGAAGCAGGCGTATTAAATATAAGAGAATCTGTTTGTCCCGATAACATAAACAAAGTATTAAAACCCGAGTAAGGTTGTAATTGGTAGGTTCTTGTACCGCTGGACACTAATCCACTATTTGGCAAGCCTGTTGCCCCGGGAAATAAAGTGCCGTAGGCAACAGAATACATGACGTAATTACTCCCATCAATGGATCCACCGGTACTAATAGTGGACGGAGTGAATTCAGCGACTGCATCTAAACTGTAATTGCTGGTGGCAATTGGAGAGAAAATCTGGGCAGTAATATTCTTTGTTAAAAATAGTATTACTGCTAATTGTAAGAAAAATATTTTTTT
>CALMND010000048.1 GCA_937868565.1 uncultured Bacteroidota bacterium
TACCATATGACAACTAAAAAAAATAAATTATACATATGAAAACAGAAATCAAAACATTAAAAACTCTCCTGATAGCGGGATTCATTACACTTAGTCTTTTGGCGGTTGCAAATACAACTCCTCTTGTAAACAAAAATAACTTAGCGACAGAAAAGACAATTCGCGATTATTTTAAGTTTCCACAGGTTTTAATTCCGGGTTACGAAAACAACAAAGCCCTGTCACAAAAAGTAGAAGTACTTTTTACAACAGATAAAAGAGGTAAAGTAAATTTCGTATTGGTTAAAACTGACAATAATGAACTCAAAAAAGAAATTGAGAAACAATTTTTGGCGTTGCGCTTAGCTAAAATAAAAGAAGACGTTGTACACAGCGTGGTGTTGAATTTCCGAACTATTTAAAAATATTGTATTCAGATTTTAATCAGCTTTCTCACTCACAAAATACTATAAACAAAAATGCTTAATTCAGAAAATAATCCAAAGAATCAGGAAGCATCCGAAAGAGCAGCGGCACAGGCGCAAATGCGCAAAGGTGTACTTGAGCTGTGCATTCTTTCTATTCTTTCGCAAGGAGATGCCTATCCCACAGAAATTATTGACAAACTCAAACATACCAAATTGGTGGTGGTTGAGGGAACATTATATCCGTTATTAACTCGACTTAAAAATACCGGCTTACTGGGATATCGCTGGGAAGAAAGTACCAGCGGCCCTCCTCGCAAATACTATAAACTTACAGAAATAGGGGAACAGTATCTCAAAGAACTCCAACTCTCCTGGCAGGAACTCGTTGAAGCAGTGAACAAAACAATAGAACAAGGTAAAAAACTATAAAATTAAAATTCCAAAACATGAACAAAACAGTAACCATAAACATTAGCGGCATCATTTTTCACATCGAAGAAAATGCATACGATAGCTTAAGTAAATACCTTTCAACTATCAAAGGTTATTTTAGCTCAACCGATGGCGGCAACGAAATAATGAGCGACATAGAAGCGCGCATTGCCGAATTGCTGCAGGAAAAATTAAATGTTGGTAAGCAAGTTATTTTGTTAACTGATGTTGAGTATGTACAAAATGTAATGGGTAAGCCCGAAGAATTTGGTTCGGTTCAGGAAGAAACCAAAAAACAAAGTAATAATAAAGAGGAGCAAACAGGTCAACAAACTCAGGAAAAAACGAAACGTCGTTTGTTTCGCGATCCCGACGAGAAGGCCATTGGCGGCGTGTGTAGCGGTTTGGCCGCGTACTTTGACATAGATACCGTTTGGGTTCGTTTGGCCATGTTCTTGTTAATATTTTTTGGTGGATTAAGTTTATGGGTTTATATCATCATGTGGATAATTATTCCACAGGCTAAAACAACTGCCGATAAATTCGCTATGCGTGGCGAAGCGGCCAACATCAACAACATTTTCAAATCTTTCAAAGAAGAGGCCGAAGATGTGAAAGAAAGAATGAGTAAATATGGCAACAGTTTAAAAAATCAAAACTACAGCGAAACTATTCGCACAAACACTTCTAATGCCCTTAATACCGTTTTCGGAATTGTGGGTCGACTATTTGGTTTCTTTTTATTAGTCATTGGATGTATTCTGATGTTGGCCTACATCATTTCTTTATCGGGTATTACCATTGCCAATTCGCATACCGATTTAACGCATTGGAAAACGGTTATTTTTGAATCATCGGGTGTTTATGCCTTAGGTGTTCTTGCCTTCGTAATTGTATTTGGAATACCCGTTTTCATGATGTTGTATGCGGGTGTAAAATTATTGTTCCGCATACGATACAGCAACCGCTGGATTAATTTAAGTCTGGGACTGGTTTGGGTACTAGGAATTATATTGGGTATTTATGTGACAGTAGTAACCGTTAAACAATTTAGCGAAAGTTCCAAAATTAAAAGAGCTATGGAATTGCATGGAGTAGGGGATACCCTAATCGTAAAAATGAAATCCGGTGTAGAGGGAATAAAAAATATTGGGGCAGATAATTTAGATGATTTGGAAAATTATATCAATAAAAAACACAAAAATTTTTGCTTTCCCGAATACAATGGAAGCTATGGTATCATTGGATTTGCTGGGCTAACGGTAGTTGAAAGCAATACCGATAGCGTTGAACTAATTATCAATCAATCTTCAAGAGGTAACACAAAAAGGGAAGCAAATGAAAACGCAAGAGCTATTAATTACTCTTACCAACAAAAAGGAAAAGAACTCAGCTTTGATGAAATCTTTATAGTAGAGCGCGGTTCAAAATTCAGAAATCAAGGAGTGGATATTAAACTAAAATTGCCGAAGGGGAAAGTAATTTATTTTGATAAAAGTGTGAAATATTTACTGGATGATGTTGAAAATGTGAGTAATACATGGGATGGAGACATGATTTCACGACGCTGGAAAATGACAGATAAAGGGCTTAAATGTATTGACTGTGAAAACCTTAGTTCGTTGGATAGTGATGATGACGATGAAAAGGACATTGAAATAAATGATAACGGTATCAAAGTGAATGGCAAAAACACCCAAATTAAAATAGACGAAAACGGGATAAAAATTAGAACCCCCGAGAAGGATATAGAAGTAAGTAAGGACAAAAAGGAGGAAAAGTAGTTTTGTTTTTTCATAAGTCCTCCTCACCGTAACCCGAGCTGCAAATTGGGTTACGGTTTTTTTGTTTTCAAAAACTGTAAATTTCTTTTCAGCCCTTTATATTTTGTGCGCTTTACCGCTGATTTTTTAAAAATAATTTGAAAAGTTTCTTCTGTAATGTCCTGCCACTCACTTTCGGAAAAAGTTAATAAATTATTTTGATTGGTAAACATCGGCTCTTGATGCGCTTTGCTAAAACTGTTCCAAGGACAAACATCTTGGCATACATCACAACCAAAGGCCCAGTTATCCATTTTGTTTTTAAATTCCGAAGGAATGTTTTCTTTTAACTCAATGGTTAAATAACTGATGCATTTACTTCCATCCACCACATACGGCGCTATGATAGCTTCTGTTGGGCAGGCGTCGATACAGCGTGTGCAAGTGCCGCAGTAATCTTTAATAGGCCCGTCAGTTTCCAGTTCCAAATCAACAATCAGTTCCGCAATAAAAAAGAATGAACCGTTTTCCTTGTTTATTAAATTACTGTTTTTGCCAATCCAGCCCAATCCGCTTTTGGCTGCCCAGGCTTTATCCATCACTGGCGCACTATCCACAAAAGCACGGCCATTGATGTCACCAATTTGTTCTTTCAAATACTGTAAAAATTCATGTAACTTATTTTTGATTACTTCGTGGTAATCTTGACCATAAGCGTATTTACTTATTTTCGGCGCATCTTTGTTTTGTTTTTGCGCGGGAAAATAATTGTACAAAAGTGAAATAACCGATTTGGCCCCATCTACTAGCAGGCGTGGATCGAGTCGTTTGTCGAAATAATTTTCCATATATTTCATTTCTCCATGACGATTTTCGCTAAGCCATTTTTCCAAACGAGGCGCTTCTTCTTCTAAAAATTCCGCTTTAGAAATTCCGCAAAAATCAAAACCGAGACGCGCGGCCCCTTGTTTTACGAATTGTGTATTTTGGTGTTTAATGTACTCCAAGCCCATAAATGTACAAAATGCAAATTCAACTCAAATGATGTGAAATACAGTGCATCCGCTGAAAGCAGTATGTTTTTTTACTGTTTTTCCAATCTTTTAACAAATATTTCATATAAAATATTTGGAACTATGAGGTGAAAATACCGATATTTGCACCAGATTAGCGAAACCTTGCGTAAAACACTGAATATCAGTAAATTACAAGCAAGTGTTTGACTAACAATAAATTAACGAAAAAATAACAAAATGAAAACATCAAATCCCGCCGTTGATTCTTTAGTTGAGAGTCAAACCCAATTTATTAACAATTGGATGGATTCCGCAAAAAAAATGCAGTCTGCTTTTACTAGCGGAAATATTGTTAACGAAGGACAATCCTTATATAAGGAGTATTTCGATAAGCAATTGGGCATTTTTAATAATATGCAACAATCCTCTACCAGCTTGTTTAATAACCAGGAAAACAATCCTCAGGAATTTTTCAAAAACTGGTTTAATCAACAGGCCGGTTACGCCAAACAAATGGCTGACTTTAACCAAAGCATCCAAAACAGTTTTAGCAATTTTGGTAAAACACCACAGGATTACATGTCTAGTTTCGGACAAACCAATACCGCTTTCACCAACATTTACAATTCATGGTTAAACACCTTGAACACTTCTTATGATTCCATGAGCAAAAACATGAATGGAGCTTTTAATAAAGATGTGTTCTCAAACTTTATGCAAGGCAATCAGGTTTATGCTAAAATGCAGGAATTTTTCCAGCCCATGATTAACTCCATGCAAAAAGGGCAGTTTAACATGGATACTTTTAAAAATTACTTTACACCTGAAAATTATACAAACCTTTCTAAGCAAATGTTTGCAGGTTTTTATAACGAAGCCTCTATGAAAGAAGCTTATGATAACGGCATTAAAAAATTACAGGAGTTTTTTGCAACCCAAAATAATTTGGGAAAAGAATATTTCGCTCAAATGCAAAATATGTCAAGCAACTTCCCGCAATTATTTAATGGTACCGCTACTACGAGTATAAAGGATTTTTACACACAAATTCAGAATGTATTTGGTAAAACTTTCGAACCATTATTAAAAGTAATAAACCCCGGCAAAGAAAAAGAAAACGCTGAGGCAATTATTGCCATGATGGACAGAATGGCTGAATACAGCATCAAACAAGCTGAGTTGCAGGCGCATCTTCAAACAACTACCAAAAAAGGAGTTGAAAAAATCGCACAGCAATATGCCGAAAAATACGGTAACCTTCAAACCCCAGGCCAATTGCCAACTGCACAGGAAATGTACAGCGAGTGGGTAAAAGTAAATGAGCAATTATTTACCGAATTATTTGCAAGCGAAGAATTCAGCAAAGTAAAAGGCGAAACCTTAAACTTAAGCTTAGAGGTAAAAAAACATTTCGAAAAACAATTCGAAACTAATTTTTCTTTTCTACCAGTAGTATTCAAAAGTGAAGTGGAAGATTTGCAAAAGACCGTGTATGAATTAAAAAAGCAAATTAAAGATCTGCAAACAAAATTAGCTATGCAAAATGCAGCTAACGTTGAGTTGTTTGAAGATGACAAAAACAGCAAAAGCCGCAAGAAGTAATAGTTATAGCTAAGTACCTTAAAAGACCGTCTGTCCATTGTTTGGCTGACGGTCTTTTTTTATCTATTTTAGTTGCATAAACATGGCAATGAAACTATTGAATCACAAAAATTTCTGGTTTGCCTGTTTAACGGTTACCGTACTTCTCATTTTTTTTACTTTTCGGCCTTTAAATTCCCCACAATACCGTGTCATCGTTGCCGACGGACTCGGTTACTATGTTTACTTGCCCGCTAAATTTATTTATAACGACGAGAACCTTAAATTTGAGTGGTTTGATGAGGTATTTAATAAATATTATGATAGCCACGTTTTTGAAAAACCCACGCAAAATTTTTTGGTACAGTACCAGAACAAAAAGATTAACCTGTATTATCCTGGCCAGTCATTATTGCAAATGCCTTTCTTTTTTTTGGCCCATGTATGCGCTAAAATTTTAAATATATCAGCCGATGGTTTTTCTTTGCCCTATCAAATAAGCATGGGGTTGTCCGCACTATTTTATACACTCTTAGGTTTGTTTTTCTGCCAGAAGTTGATATTTAATATGACGGGTAATAATAAACTGTCTATCTATGTTCCCGTAATTATTTTTTTTGCTACCAATCTTTTTACCTATTCGATTTTCAATGGCTGTTACACACACTGTTACTCCTTTGCGTTTATTTCTCTGAGCCTTTATTTTGCAGAGAGGTTTTTTATTAGCCCCGCCAATAAATTAGTGAACTTGACCTGGCTCATGCTTTGCAGTGTTACCGTTGTAGCGCTAAGACCAATGAACTGTATTTTATTAATAAGCCTTTTTTATTTTTACAAGTCCTTTTCCCTAAAACAAATTTTTAATAGCGATCAATGGAACGGGCTCGTTGTTTTTATTTTTGTGGTCACGCTATGTATAGTGGGGTACAATCTAAATATTATGCATACTCAAACCGGCAGCTGGATTGCAAATACTTATACCATAGGGAGATTTTATTTTAGCCAATGGAACCACGTTTGGGATAATTTTTTTGGATTTCAGACAGGGATACTTTGGTACACACCCATCCTTCTCATTTGTATGATTCCGGTGGCTTTTACTTTCAGGAAACCGAAGATTCTTTTTCTGCTCGCACCTATTTTAAGTAGCATCATCTTGTATAGTTTGTGGTGGTATTGGAACATAGTGGGGCGCACTTTGGTCGATTTCTCGGGCATTTTAGTGTTGCTCCTAACGTTGGTTTTTGTCTCGTTGGAAGCCAATAAAAAATTGTTCAGATTGGTCCTAATTTTGTCATTAATAAATGTTCCTTTTTTTCAATTAAAGGCCTATCAGCTTCGTAATGGCATTTTAAACAGCAATTATACATATTGGCGGTATTATGTAAAACATTTTTTTACTTTCAGGCATGTGGACGTTTTTCCTGTAAATCCTAAAACCGTTATAAATGAGCAGGTCTATTTTTATGATTTTGAAAACGGTAAAGGCGAACAAATTTCCAATAAAAATAAGTGGGGAGGGAATAGTGCGGCCATCCTGAATTCTAAAATTGAATTTGCCTGCTCGCAAACCTATACGCTTCCTGTTTTCTTTAATATCAATGGATTTAGGAAGATAAAAGCTTCTTTTTGGTTTTTCCGGGACGTTGGAATGAACAACGTACATTTGGTGTTCACATATAAAAGGAATGATTCGACGTTAGTGTATCATCCCTTTTATATAAACGAAACAAGTTCGGCTCAAAAATGGGATTACAAAGAATTTG
>CALMND010000049.1 GCA_937868565.1 uncultured Bacteroidota bacterium
TAAAACACTCAAAAATTTATTAAAAGTAATTCCTGAAGCTTGCGATGTTTTTTGTGCAGTTATTAATTTAAAAATGCATGACGACAAAGACTTTGAGTTTTTAAATATAGGCAACGACATTGTGTATCTCGAACAACTAAGCACATGCAAATTTATTGTGGTGGAACAGATTGTAACCTCATGCCCCATGGCGCACAAGGCCAATTATAAAATACTATTTGAGTAATGTCTGCATTCAAACAAAACTGGAAAAAACTGTCCCCCTACTTTGTTGATTTTTGGCAATACCTAATTATTATTATCATAATGATCATTGCTGCCGTTTTTATCTTGTAATTTGTACACTGCTTATTTAAACCGTCTCTGAAAAATACTGATTCCATACTCAAAATTTTATCCGAAATTCCAGACCCGGAAATCCCGGTTATTTCCATTGTAGAACTTGGTGTGATTAGAGACATCATCTTAAGCGACAGTCGGATTGAAATAAAAATTACACCCACCTACAGTGGTTGTCCTGCTATGAAACAAATGGAAGACGATGTGACAAAGAAATTGCGGGAAAATGGTTTTAACGAGATTACCATTACAACAATTTATACTCCGGCTTGGACAAGCGATTGGCTGAGTGAAGAAGCGAAATTAAAACTTCAGAAATATGGCATTGCTCCTCCCGAAGAGGTTACATCAGACAAATCCTTTCTTAGGGGTAAAACTAAATCTGTAACCTGTCCCAGATGTAAGTCAAAAAATACGAGTCTTGTGTCTCAGTTTGGCAGCACTGCGTGCAAAGCCTTATATCAATGCAAAAATTGTTTGGAGCCTTTTGATTATTTTAAGTGTATCTGAAAGTTTTTGTGATGACTAGACGTGAGTGGAAAAGTTTATGAGGTACAGATGATTGCGAAGATACCTTTAGTCAGTATGCTATCTGATGGTTCTCACAGTTTGATTAAAGCAATTGTCACATCATCTATTTGATCGTGTTGGCCTTTCCAGTGGATAAAATTTTCGCCTATTTTTGCAATTTGATTGGAAACCTCGTCGTTCTCTAGCGTAAGTAAATATTTTTTCAGAGTTTTGGTTTTATATTTTTTGCCCTTTGGGCCTCCAAACTGGTCAGTGTAACCATCTGTAAACAAATAAAGGCGGCTTCCGGGTTTCACCTGAAGGTTGTGGTTGGTAAAGCTTACAGCGTTTTCATAAAAAGCCACTGGCTGTTTGTCCGCTTTAATTTCTATTAGCTCGTTCTCATGTAATATCCAAAGCGGATTGTTTGCTCCTGCCCACGAGACTTCATTATTAAGTTTATTAATTACCAATAGTGAACAATCCATTCCATCTTTAATGTTCTGTTGCGCTGCATTTAAACTCTCAATAATTATTTTCCGGGTATTTTCAAGAATAATTCCAGGTTCACTCAAATTAAATTCAACAATAGATTTCTGTAGTGCATGATGACACACGACGGACATCATTGCCCCAGGGATACCATGACCCGTACAGTCGCATATCGCAATGACCGTTATATTTCCGTGATTCGCAAAAAAGTAAAAATCCCCGCCAATAATATCCTTCGGTAAATACAACAGGTCGAAGTTAAGCACCTTTTTAATATCCTCTATTTGAGGTAAGATAGCGTACTGGAGCCTTTTGGCATAATTAATAGAATCAGTTATTTCCTGATTCTTTACCTCTACAAGTTTTTTCTGGCGTTCAATAATTTTATTTTGTTTGCGTATTATTAGAAAACGATTGGAAATAAAAATCGAAAAAACAACAATGATGATTAGAATGATGAGAAGCATAGCCCTTAAGGACTTAGCTTCGGCGAGTTCAGTTGCTGCGACTTTCAGTTCGGCATTTTTTAATTTTTCCTTTTGTTCAAATTTAACACTGTCTGCTATTTGTTTTCTTTCATAGTCAAATTCCAGTTGTTGCCGTGTTATTTGCTGTATTTTATTGAACTTGGCATTAGAGTCTTTATATACCAAATGAAGTTTTATCATATCTCTGAACGGTTCCATTCTTCCGGCCTTTTCGTATATTTTAGCTATCGCATAACTGAGGTATTCAAGGTTCGAATACATGTTGTTTTTTTCGCTCAATTTGTAAGCGGAATTAAAGTAGTCGAGGGCAAGGTTGGTTTTATTGAGTTTAGCATATTCTTCAGCAATATTAATTTGCAACGTAATTTGATCGCTTACAACAGAAGCTAGTTTTTTCATGGCTAAAAAACTCTCTAAGGATTTTTCATGATTACCCGACCACGAAAAAAGAAGACCTTCATTGAGATAGTAATTATATTTTGTGTTGATTCCTGTTTTATCAGTAAGCAGTTTTTTGGCTTCGGAGAGGTAGTATTTTGAAGAATCGATTTGCCCGGCATTTCGACACACTGTGCTTAAATTACAATATGATATGATTACCAATTCGGAATTATCATTTAAGTGCGCGTAATAGTTGGCTTTTCTAAAAAAATCTTTTGATTTGTTAAGATCGTTGGTTCTGTTGTAAATTACTCCGATGTTGTAATATAAACTGGGCAGAGATGCCTTTTCATGTATTTGTTCGGCTATTTTAAGACTCCCTAAAAAATAGGTCAAAGCTTTTTCAAGAAGCTCATTATTGAGGTACGCCACACCTATATTGTTTAAAGCTAGTTGCATTCCTCTTTTGAAGTTTATTTGCTCGGATATTTTATAACTTTCTTCCTGATGATGAATCCCGTTTTTTATGTCACCAACGTTCGTATAGGTAATGCCAACTCTGCGATGAGCAATACTTAGCCGTTTTAGGTCATTCGACTTTATTGCTAAATCGAGCGCTTTATTGCCATAATACAAAGACGAGTCCGTGTTATCATAGCTATAGATGGGCCAGCATAGTTCGTTATAAAAATCTATCCGTGTAGAATCGGGAATTTCGGTTTCAAGCGTCTCAAGCAATTGTTTTTTAGATAAATCATTCTGAGATTTTAAACCGTAGGCATTCAGAATAAAGAGAAGTAGTATTAAATTGCGGAGCATTTCTTAAAAGTAATCTAAATTACTAGTTTGAAACGACATTAATTAAAGATTCCTCTATTTGAAAGAATAGCAAAAACTAAAAAGAAAAATTAGTTCTTAAGAATCCTCTGCACAGACTGCTTCCCTTCATGGCTCACTTTAAAGAAATAAAGTCCATTACTCAGTTGTGTAATATCCAATGCGTCTTTTATTTCTTCCTGGTGAGAGTACGTTTTGGTAAACAAAACTTTTCCGATTAAATCCACTATGTTTACTTCTGTTGGAGTTTCAGCGCTTAAATTTGCAACGGAAAAATTTAGTGTTTTTTCAAGCGGGTTTGGCCAAACGGATAAACCAATTGGATTATTTCTGGAGATTTCACCAACATTTACATCCGAGTCCGTACTTATAGTAAAATTGTTATTTCCAATGTCATAAAAAATGTTTCCCTTGGCCTCAATCCTGATTCTACAGGTGTAAACGGTTGCCGATAATGTAGGAACAGTGATCAATTGTGCGCCATCGTTAGGTGTAGATGCCAGTAGAACAGAATAGGCATTACCGCCGTTATAGGAAATCAAAACTCTTACCGAGTCACAGCTAATAGGAGCTCCATCTGTAAAATTCACGTCCCATGTAATGGTTTGTTGTGTGCTAATACCCCAAATAATTAAAGGAGCATCCGGATAAGTTACTTTAAGCGGCCCGCTAGCATCCACAACAATACTGTTATTGGCGTAGCATACGCCGCCGCCACCCATTTTATTATCTCTGGCTGTTAGCCTGAAATTAAGCGTTTGTGCGGATTGCGGAACATATTCTCCCATGGTTCCTGTGTAATTTCCATTTAAAACAACAGAATTAGCAGGAAAAAGTCTTTTTGCCGAAGTAACCGGGGCATAGCTTCTGAAAAAAGGTTTGTTTCCAGAGTTCCAGTTGCCGACCGCCGCTCCCGCATCCATTTCTTCCCATGAATAGGTAAGAGCATCTCCATCTGGATCAATAGCGCTCCCCGTTAAACTAAATGCGGTAGATTTAGGTACCGTGTAAATAGCGGAACCAGTAACTGCCGGCGGGTTATTAGTATTAGTCGATGTAACGGCGCAGGAATTACCTCCACCGGAATTTGTAAAATTCACAATTTCGTCATAACTAATTCCGTGAAAATAAGGAATACTACTATTTGCCACATCGTTGGCCGCGCAAATGCCCGCATAACCCATAATAGTAACACCGCCACCAGGTTCCATGGATGTTGGGCCGTAGCGATTACCTGCGCAGGAACCTGTTCCGGCATTAAACGTGTGATTACCGCCAAATTGATGACCCATTTCGTGAGCCACGTAATCAATATCATAAGGGTCGCCAACCGGACTGGGGCTACCCGTAATGCCTTTTGCTTTATTGGCGTTAGAACAAACGCAGCCCAGATTTGCTAAGCCTCCTGCACCGGTACTGAAGGTGTGGCCAATGTCAAAATTGGCTACTCCAATAGAACTCGTTATAACGGTTTGACTTTCATTAATTAATGTGTTCGCATTGTTGTTACCATTAAATGGGTCAGAATTTGCAGCAGTGAATACAACGGCAGTTTGAGTAGAAACTAGCACTAACCGAACAGCTAACTCTTTTTCATAAACTCCATCTACTCGATTGACCGTAGTAACTATTTTTGAATACACCTGAGAAACTGTTGGAGCGCCCTGACCAGTAGCCGCAACGGCATATTCACCCGTGTTGGCCACAGCAAGACGATAAGTGCGTAATTTGGAGCCAACACACACGGAGGCGGCCGACTTTTGACCTATCTGACCAATTGACGAGTTGACAGGTTTTTTCTGATTTTCCGATTCAGTTATTAAACCAGCCTCCGGAATAATGTCTGCTGTCGCTTTTATAAAATCACTGGTATAATAACTGATATAATCTTTTATGTTTCCCACACAATAGGGGTCAATAAAAAAATCACCTTTAACTGACAAAATCATGCCGTGAAATCCAAAATCATTCCAGTCAAGTTTACCGTTTGCGTAGGGGTCGTCAATACCTTTAACACTAAAGGTTTTAATGTTTGGGTAAGCTGAGACTAGCTCTTCAGCCATCACCGGGCTTTGAACCACTCTAAAACGCTCAAAGGTTCCATTAGGCAGCGGAAGAGAAATAATACAAGCGCTTTCGTTTATTCTTGTGTTTCTTTCGTGTGGCGCAGAAAAGAGTTTGTTTTTAAGTGTTTCATTATTTAATTCAAATGACAAATATTTTTGAGGAACAATTTGTCTTTTTCCGTTAACAGCAACCCTGTTTTCTTTAACGGGCAGCCAAAATTGGTCTCCCGAGTTTTGGGCTCCAAATCCTGAAATTAGCAATGTTGAAAGGGCTAAAGTAGAGGTGATTTTTTTCATGCGATCGATTCTTAACAATCAAATATATGAAATTTATAGAAATCTTCTCACTGAAAAAAGTGAAGAATGAAGTTAAAAAAGGAAAGAGCTTTCGAACAAAAGAATCCTGATATTACTTACCGTTGACGCTTATCAATGCCCCACATCATTTTATTTCTTAGCGTCGCAAAAAAGTGTTGCCCCTCTAAATTGATAAGATTTAAACGGAAGTCAGCCTTTCTTATTTTAATTTCGGCGCCAGCTCCAATTTGCGCGCTGCGCGAGTCTAGCGAAACATTAAAACCCTCACTTCGTCCACTAACTTTAAAACTAATTTCTTTATTATTCGAAATGACAATAGGTCTAACCGTTAAATTATGCGGAGCAATGGGAGTAATGATGAAATTGTCGGAATCAGGCATCATAATAGGCCCTCCACAGCTTAACGAATAAGCCGTAGAGCCAGTGGGGGTGGACACAATTAAACCATCAGCAAAATAGGAGTTCAAGAAAACCCCATCTACATAGGTATCAATATTAATCATAGAACTACTATCTTTTTTGTGAATAGTAAATTCATTCAATGCATAATTAACATCTCCAAAACAATTATTACAGCCTGAAATCTTAATTAACTCACGTTTATCTAGAGTAAATTTCTCTTTCAGAATTTCCTCTAAGGCCTTTTCTAAATCATCTTTATTTACCGAAGCTAAAAAACCCAGACGACCGGTGTTAACACCCAAAACGGGGATACCAGAATTTTTAATTAAGCTGATGGTTTCAAGCATGGTGCCGTCTCCACCAAGGCAAATTAAATAAAAGGCTTTTGAGATTAATTCTTCAGAATTGGAATAAGTTTCTATTTCTAACCTAAAATTATAATTAGCCTTTAAAAAATCGTAATAAGGTTTATGAATAATCACATCCACCTTTTCGCTTTTAAGGTAATTGTAAATCTGCTCAATGTAAGTTAAGTTGCTGTCCTTTGTTGAGCGAGCATAAACGGCAATTGTCATAAGACAAAGATACGCATTAATTTATTTTTCAACCCGAATAGTGGTAACCTCTTTTTTCATCATGCGCCCAATGGGTTTCGTGAATTGCAAGAGTTCATTTTGCTTCATCAGATTTATGACCTCAGCTAAATACTCTTCTTTCACGGTCAACAACAGTCCTCCGTTGGTTTGGGGATCCGGCAAAACCTGAAAAGCCTCCGTGACGTTTACACCGTCTCCAAAAGCAACGTGCTTGCTATAGGCGTTCCAGTTACGGTATGTGGCATCCGGAACAATTTTTTGTTCAATATAGTAGGATAATCCCTCCATTTTAGGAATCTGTTCATAATCAATTACGGCTGTTAAACCGCTACCTTCAGCCATTTCAATAATGTGGCCAAGCAAGCCAAAGCCGGTAATATCGGTCATTGCGGTAACGCCCCTTATCTTTCCAAACTTTTCACCTATTGAATTCAACTGGATGAGCTGTGCTGTTAAACGAACACTATCTTCCGATTTTATAAGACCTCTTTTTTGCGCAGTGGAAAATATGCCAACTCCCAGGGGTTTTGTCATAAAGATAAAATCACCCTCCTGTGCTGTATTATTTTTTTTTAGATTTTCAACTTTCATAAGCCCGTTAACCGACAAGCCAAACATAGGCTCTAACGTGTCTATGCTATGGCCGCCCGCCATAGGAATACCGGCCAGCGCACAAATACTTCTGGCGCCCTCCAATACTCTTTGTGCTAAGGAAGTTGGAAGTTTATTCACCGGCCAGCCTAGTATGGCTAAGGCCATATTGGGTTTGCCACCCATCGCATAAACGTCGCTGATAGCATTAGCCGCGGCCACTCTTCCAAAATCAAATGCGTCGTCAACAATAGGCATGAAAAAATCGACAGTGGAAATAAGAGCTTCACCGTTACCTAAGTCGTATACGGCAGCATCATCATTACTTCCATAGCCAACTAATAAATTTTCGAAATTGGTTTGAGTTTGGTTGGAATATAAAATTTCTTTCAAAACCTGAGGAGCTATTTTGCATCCGCAGCCCGCTCCGTGGGCGAACTGAGTGAGTGCAACTGGTTCAGCGTTGGTGGACATATTCTAATAGTTTATTGAGATTAATTTTTCGGTCAGTGGATTCAGAGGGAATCGTAATAATTGGCCTTTGGTTCAAGTCGCGACTGTTAGTACTTTTCAAATAAAGTTTATCATAGTATTTTAGTAAAATACCAAAACAGCTATTGATATCATCTTCCAATAGGAAATTAATTGCTGATTTCATTTCCAATCCACCCAATTTTTTTTTGATCCGCAGAATAGCAGAAATAATTTTTTCTTTGTTATGTTGCCCGTAATTTTCTATGATAAACGATAACCGTTTTTCAAAAGGAACTTCCAGAAAAAGCAACGTGCTTTTGCGCATGGTTTTAAAAAACGGTAGTGGAATATTAACCATACCTATGCGCTGACTTTCTGCTTCTACCCATATGGGTAATTTAGAATCTGATTTGTTTTGTCGATTTAATTCAAAGGCTAACATATTTTCAAAGTACTCCTGTCCTGGCTGTGGAATCATTTCTAAGTTACCAAAAGCGGAGCCTTTATGTCCGGCAAGGCCTTCTAAATCAATAACAACTTGACCTGCTCTTTCTAATTCATGAAGCGCGCCCGTTTTGTTACTGCCCGTATAACCACTTAAAACAATTAGATTATATTCTTTTTCAAATTGGGTCAAAACCCAATTTCGGTAGGCTTTGTAACCCCCATTGAGCAAAATCACGTTAAATCCATAGAGGTTCAGAAGCCAAGCTACAGAAGAGCTACGCATGCCACCGCGCCAGCAGTGCAAGCCTATTTCTTTGTTTGGCTCTTTTTTTTCGTTCAAAATTTTTTCAACCCGTTCTACCATAGGGAGCATGTTTTTGCCAAAGGATTCTAAACCAATTTTTATAGCTTTTTCCCGGCTTTCTTGTTTATAGGCAGTCCCAATAATTTTTCTTTCCTCATCGGTAAAAAGAGGAAGCGATAGGGCACCGGGAATATGGGCATGATTATATTCCGAAGGGCTGCGCACATCTAAAATAAGTATACCCTCCGTCCGAAGCAAAAACTCCGAAATATCTAATTTGGTTATAGCCATTAACAGGTGCAAATATGCATAAAAGAATATTGCCACATGAACGCAAGCTGCAGTTAATTTTTTATAATTAGGCTAATGAAAATAAAATTATTGCTTTCGCTAAAAGACAGTCTTACAAAACTTAGCGGAACTTAAGGCACCCAGTACAATTAGCAGTAATATAAAAATGGTTAAAGTTTGTTGCCTTATGGATAGCGAAGCGTGGTTAAAAGTAAATGAGATTTTAAGCTCTTTTTTCGACTTATCTGTTAAGCCTAACAAATGCCATAAACGTCTCCTAAAATATCGTAATCTTCTAAGTGTTTTGTTGTAGATGTTGGGGAAAAAAATAGACAGATTACGCTAATTTGTATCGGAATAAAAATTTACTTATCTTTGCGTTCCTAAATTTGCGGATGTGGCGTAATGGCAGCCGCACCAGACTTAGGATCTGGCGCCGCAAGGCGTGGGGGTTCGAGTCCCTTCATCCGCACAGAATAAAGACCCACAGAAATGTGGGTTTTTTATTTAGGATGCATGGTCAAAAAGTTTATCACGGTTGCGACAAACGTAAGCTAATTAACTACTTGCGCACTATGTCAATTCAGTTTTATGGCCTTACCACCTTTGGTACCAACGCCAATATTTATCTGAGACTGGGACTGTCCTGTATAATATATATTGCCACTTGATCGAATGTTGTATTCAAAAAGTTTTGTTCCTTCTACATTCAAATAGCAGTCCCCTATGGTTAAAGATTCAACAAAAACATAATTCCTAACTTTTAAATGTTCTGTTCTCACAAAATTTGTCCCGTTACTATACACATAAAGATCATTGGTTTCACCGTTTACAAACATATCACCGTTTCCATGGGTGCTGGTTCTGATTTGGTTAAACTTTCCAAATACATAGCTATCTCCGGAACTTTCGTTTCTTACAACAATAGTATCCTGTTGGAAATTTTCAGATAATTTCAAGGTGCCCACTCCGGCATTTGTGATAAGATTTACGTGTGGAACGGTAATCTTAACGTTGATTTCGTGTTTATAGCCACGCACAAAATTACAGGTATTGTTATCGTCAATACTCAATACGTCATTTGTAACTTTTGTGCTTATGTTCTTAAGAATATGTTGACCAGCTATTAGTTCAACCTTAAACTCAGACCCCTTAAAAACGGTTAAATTTATTTTATTATTCAGTATTATTCGACTAAAGGTTCCCGTATTCCTTATCTCAGAAACCGTCTTCCCTGTTGACGTAAAACAGTCTAGTGCATTTTCTTTTTTGCAACTTGCAAAGAAAGAAACAAAAAAACACAGGGCATATAACTTAATGTTCATCTCGAAACGCGCACTAAAATACTAAATTTAACCGGCCTTTTCCGGACTAGTTGAATAAAATAAAACTTGCCATAACCAGCTTTTATAATGTGTCCCGAACTTTCGTGAACGTAATGTGCTTTATCTTTTCATAAAAATGTAATATATTGCTAATTCAAATGAGAATTAAAATAGGGACAGATTGGTTGATAAAGTTGTTCCCCTTATTTTTATTTTTTTTCAATGTTGTAACCAAACTTCTTTATTTAACCAACGAAGATATTGCCTTAGACGAACCATTTTCAATATATCATGCTCAGTTTAAAGTTGCTGACATAATTGAGCAATTGAAAAATTACAATAACCCTCCGCTTTTCGAAATCGTATTACATTTCTGGATAAAATGCTTTGGAATATCAGCCCTCTCGGTAAGGGTTTTACCCATGTTATTTGCCTGCCTGTCTCCTGTAGCCCTATTTTTGTTTGCCAAAAAATTCTACTCCTTACAAATCGCTATAACATCAGCGCTATTATTGAGTTTTTCAAATTTATTGATTTTTTACTCGCACGACTGCAGGGTATACTCACTATTTCTACTACTAAGTATTTTGTCTATGCACTATTTTCTGACACTTGTTTGGGAAGAAAAAAGAAATTACAGTACTATTTTTTGGTTCATACTTGTATCTAGTCTTCTGATTTATGCGCATTATTTTGGCGCGTTTATTTTGTTTCTACAATTTATTTATCTGTTGGTTTTTTGCAGAAACAAACTAATCCCCATGCTTTTGTTTTATTTGCTCATTTTTTTCGCATATATACCTCATACCTTTGTTTTAATAGCGCGCTTTAATGACAGTGTCAGACAAGGAACCTGGCTTCATGCCCCTGAGGGGATAGAAAGCCTTTACTATATGTTATGGAGTTTTAGCAATTATCCTGTTCTCACGGTAGCATGTCTGATTGTTTTGATTTTTGCCTTGGCAAAAAAGCTAATGTTCAAAACCACAAACATTACACAATCCAATAATTATCTCGTAGTGATTTGGTTTCTATTTCCGTTTTTAGGTATGTTTCTAATTTCTTACTATGTACCTATGTTTTTTGACCGATACCTAATTTTTTGTTTACCGGCTTATTATCTATTGGTGCCTTTGAGCATAAATAATTTATTCTTTAGCGAAAGAAAACGCATAATAGCCTTGAGTCTATTGGTTGTTTCTTTTGCTTTGGGTCAAGATCTCGATCCAAAAAAGAAACAACCTGTTTCAAAAGTTGTTCATTTGATAAAGAAAAACAAGAATCAAGCCACTTTGGTGATTGTTAAACCAGCATATTTTCTTCCAATAATGGCGTACCACTTAAATAGAAATGCATTTAGTGAAATAGGTGATGGAAAGGAGTATTTTCGAATGGATAGTTTAATGAAAAAGGACAACATTTATCACATAAATCATGCCACTGAAGCACTCAATTTAATTACCGACAAATACAATAACATTATTTTATTTACTGTGGGCACTCGCAAGAATGAAGACCAAATCCAGAAATTTCTGGAGCCCAACTTCAAATCCCGGTGGACTAAAGCGATAAAGTCGGACTGGTTAGTAGAGTGTTTTATAAAAGAATGAAATTAAAATTCAAACTTGTAACCCACACCTTTAACTGTTTTAAAATAATCGTCGCCAATTTTTTCGCGAAGTTTACGAATGTGAACATCAATCGTGCGATCTCCAACGACTACCTCATCACCCCAAACCTGATCGAGAATATATTCGCGTGTAAAAACCTTGCCTGGCTTGCTGCATAAAAGCGAGAACAATCGGAACTCTTTTTTTGGTAATGAAATTTCTACTCCATTCTTAAAAACCGAGTGTTTTTCTTTATCAATCCTCACGTCGCCGAACTCCACCTTTGATTCTTGCGAAGCTTGTGCTTGTAATCTTCTTAACAATGCCTTAACACGGCTAATGAAAACACGAGGTTTTATGGGTTTTGTTATATAGTCATCAGCACCTACCTCGAAGCCCGCAATTTGGGTATAGTCTTCACTTCTGGCGGTTAAAAATGCGATTAATACATCCTGTAGACCTTTTTGTTCTCTTATTTCACGACAAGTTTCTATTCCATCCATGTCGGGCATCATCACATCCAGCACGATTAAATGAGGAATTTCCTTTTTCGCGATTTCAATGGCATCTTTTCCATTGTTTGCCGTTAAAATTTCATACCCTTCTTTTTTTAAATTATATCCTAAAAACTCCACAATATCCGGTTCATCATCAACCAACAGAATTTTAAAAGCAGAATTGTTCATGTTACTAAATTTTATACTACAAACTTAACAAAAACGTTAAAGGTCTAAAGTTAACTTATTATTAATTTATCGTGTCAAAACGCTAATTATCTTAAACTTTTGGTAACATGGAATTTAAGCAACAATAATTTAGGTTTGGTTTTTTTGCTCTCAAATTAAAGTCTGGCATGCAAAAAATAATTTATACACTCCTCGTAATAATAACGACTAATTTTATTTACGCCCAATCTGGAAGAATATCCGGTATTATAGTTGATTCAAAAACGGGGGAAACCCTGCCGGGCGCCACCATCTTAATCAGCGGCACCACTAAAGGTGCCTCTGCCGATTTTGATGGAAAGTTTGCCCTAAATAACGTGCCCGCAGGTAAGGTTTCATTAGTAATCAGTTACATTTCGTATACGACAAAGAAAATTACCGACGTAACCGTTATTGCGAATGACGTTACTGATTTAAATGTGCAACTGGATCCCTCCACATCGCAGGATTTGCAAGAAGTTGAGGTGGTTGTAACCCTAAACAAGGAAAATAATACGGCTTTAGTGCTGCAGCAAAAAAACAATGCAAGTGTGAGTGATGGTGTAAGTGCTGAAACTATTAAGCGCACACCCGATAGGAATACAAGTGATGTGCTAAAGCGGGTTAGTGGAGCCAGCATACAGGACAATAAGTTCGCTATTGTTCGAGGCCTAAATGACAGATATAACGCCTCCTACTTAAATGGGGCGCCTTTGCCAAGCACCGAGAGTGACAGGAAAGCATTTTCATTTGATATTTTCCCTTCAAACATGTTAGACAATCTGGTAATTACCAAAACAGCTAGACCAGATTTGCCGGGTGAGTTTGCCGGAGGTATCATTGAAATTAATACAAAGAGCATCCCAGAAAAAAATTTCCTTTCTATAAGTGCGGGAGGAGGTTACAATGCCGTTACAACTTTTAAAGAAGAACTCTATGCTAAAAAAAGTAAAACTGACTGGATTGGAATTGACGACGGAACAAGATCTATGCCTAAGGAAATACCTGATTTTAAAAATTTTTCCATTAATATTCACGAACAAGCCAAGTATGCGAAAGAGATTCCAATTTCAGACTGGAATATTTACAATAGAAAATTTTCCCCAAATTCAAGTTATCAATTAGCAGCCGGATACAATTTTAAAAGAAACGAAAAAGACTTTTTTGGACTACTTGGTTCGCTGACATATAACAACACCAATAGTTATTTTACAACCGATAGGATTTCATATCAATCCGGAGTTCCAAATAGTAAGGAAGACCCGTTATTATTGGATAAAGTGTTTTATGATAAAACGTATCAAAATCAAAAACTAATGGGGGCGTTAGTGAACATGTCATGCAAACTAAACGAAAACAATTCGATTAGTTCAAAAAATCTTTACAGCGTTAATACTGATGACCGAACAATTGCGCGAAGCGGCTCTGGCACGCCCACTGAACCAAATCCCAATCAAATTAAGTCTACTGCTTTTTGGTACACACAGAATAATATTCTTTCGAGTCAACTAATAGGTGAACACTTTATGCCCAAACCTAAATTAAAAATCACGTGGAATGGCGCTTACACCATTGTTAAGAGAAAAGTTCCTAATTTAAGACGGCACGTTTATTCCAGGCTTTCAAAGCTAGTTCCAATGATTCCCGAGGACCCCAATGAGCCACCTATAATTAACCCAAAAGACACAGTTTATAAAGCAGAAATTAGTTCAAATAATTCCGGAGGCCCCGATTATGGTGGATCGTTCCTTTATTCGGATTTGAATGAGAACATTAAAAGTGTTAAGACGGATATTTCAAAAAATTTTAAAATCAACCCAGATTTAAATTTAGAAACCAAGCTTGGCGGTTTTTTTCAAGTACGAAACAGAATATATGACATACGTCAGTTTACATATTCAAAATATGGCGGCAGCGGCCAAACCGTTAGTTTTAAAGATAGTTTACTTTATCTTAATGAAGAAAGTTTGTTTACGCAGGGTAATATGGGTTTAATTTCTCCGGGAGTAGGGGGGCTTAAGTTGGTTGAAACAAGTCAGGCTCAAGACTCATACAGAGCAGGTTCAAGACTAACAGCCGCATATTTTATGGCAGATCTTAAGTATAAATCTTTTCTACGATTTGTTGGCGGTCTTCGGGCGGAATCGTACTTGCAAACATTAAGTTATCACGACCATCAATATTATTTTAATGGATTGGATACAGAACAAGACACAACGGTAAATGATATCTTGCCTTCAGCAAATTTTATTTTTTCGCTCAATGATAAACAGAACATAAGGGTAAGTTATTCTAAAACTTTAAACAGACCGGAGTTTAGAGAAATTGCTCCTTTGGTGTTTTACGATTTTAATACTCAGTTTAGTTTGCATGGCACTCCAACATTAAAAAGAGCGGCCATTAATAACTATGATTTCAGGTATGAAATTTATCCTGGTGCCGGCCAACTGGCCTCTGCTTCGTTTTTTTATAAAGATTTTAATAACCCCATTGAAATTGTTCATTTGCAAAATGCAAGGGAAATAAAGTACTATAACTCAAATAGGGCACAATGCTATGGTGCTGAGCTTGAATACAGAATAAACCTTGGGATTCTAACTAAAAAAGACTCCACACGTTTTGGCAAATTCCTCAATAAAACAACTTTCTTTAGTAATCTAGCTCTGATAAAATCAAAGGTAGATATTATTGACGTAAACTCTGGATTAAAGCAAGGGGAGAGGCCGCTTCAGGGGCAGTCGCCTTACATAATTAACGGAGGCTTATCGTTTATAGATACTAAATATAACTACAGTTTTAGCTTATCATATAATCGATTTGGACCAAGAATATACATTGTTGGCAATAATACTTACTTTAACAATCTATGGGAACTTGGAAGAAACGTCTTGGATTTCCAAGCTACAAAAGGATTTTTTAAGAATAAGCTTGAAATAAGATTCAATGTGAAAGACGTATTAGCCAATATTCAACCGCAAGTATTTTATCAGGAGTTTGATAAAAAAACCGGCTACAATAAAACAAACGATGCACTATTTTGGAAGTCTTGGTTTGGCGCTACCTATTCTTTATTAATTTCTTACAAGTTCTGATTCGGGAACATCATTTCGCGCCAAGTTAACTAAAGGTTAATAACATTAAGGTAACCATATTGTAATTGTTATATAAGGTTTAAGTAACGGTAAAAGAATCTAGTTGACGGAACTTTGCATCAAATAAAAAATATAAAAATGAAAAAACTTTTATTATCAGCATTTACACTTGCCACTGTTTTGAGTGGTTCGGCGCAAACTTTTTTTACTAAGACATGTTACCGCGGAGCGTTTGCACCTGCTCCGGCAGCTATGTGGACTGACTCCTGGACAGAATGGGATCCGCAAAACAAGAACTATCCCGCTCCGACGGTTACTGTTAGCTCCAATATAACCAGCAATACCACTTGGGCTACTGGACAAACCGTTTTATTACAAGGGCCTATTTATGTTAAAAATAACTCAGTTTTAACTATTCAACCGGGCGTTGTGGTGAGAGGATCAAAAGCGATCGCTGGGTCGGCACTTATTATAACGAAGGGCTCTCAACTAATAGCCAATGGAACTTCTGCTTCACCTATTGTTTTTACTTCCGATCAAGCTGTTAATGCAAGAGGCGTGGGCGACTGGGGTGGAATTATTCTTTTAGGAAGCGCAGCCTTAAATTTTACAAATGGAATAAACAATGTGGAAGGTCTTCCGATTACAGCGGATAGTGAGTTTGGAGGTGGTGCCACTCCTAACAACAACGACAACTCAGGCTCTTTAAGATATGTTAGAATCGAATACGGTGGGTACGTTTTTCAACCGAATAAGGAAATAAACGGCTTAACCATGGGTGCTGTTGGAAAAGGTACAACTCTTGAATTTATTCAAGTTTCATTTACAAATGATGACGGCTTTGAATGGTTTGGAGGCAATGTAAATGCTAAATGGTTAGTGTCTTATCGTAATCTGGATGATGATTTTGACACCGATAATGGCTATAGTGGAAAAGTACAGTATGGACTAATCGTTCGCGACCCAAATCTTGCGGATAACCCAAACGTATCCACCTCTGAAGGATTTGAATCTGATAACGATGCTGGTGGAACTGCTGCTACGCCATTTACTTCAGCTATTTTTAGCAATGTAACTATGGTTGGGCCTTACAGAGGGGCGATTACCAATACTGTGGCTAGCGGTTACCGTCGTGGAGCGCGCATTCGTCGTCAAAGTAACTTGCGAATTTTTAATTCCCTATTTATGGATGTTCAAAGAGGTATTCATATTGATGGAGCACCTTGCGAAGGTTTTGCAACATCCGGCGCTTTGAAATTTAAAAATAACATTATAGCCGGAACAACCTCCGGTAAAATTACTGAAGTAAATACTGGCAGTACCTTTAACGCGCCCGCTTGGTTCGGATCTAACAGCAATGATTCTCTAACTTACTCAAGTCCTTCCTTTAGCACTTTATTAACCAATCCCTATAATTATACATCTCCGGATTATCGCCCTACACAAACCTCAATGGCAAATTCTGGTGCAAGTTTTACGGACGTAGTTATTTCAGCAGAAACGAATCCAAGTCAGGCTACTGTACTTGCCACCGTTCCTTCTTCTGCTTGTATCAGCGCAGGCGGTTCTTCTATTACACCGTTTACCTTTGCGCCTAGCACCACAGTATCAGCAGGTTATTGCTCACTTAATTGGAGTGCATCTCCTGGTGTGGCTATTTCAAGCACTTCGGCTGCGATTCCAAGTTTCACAATTTCTACACTTGGTACATTCAGTATAACTCTAACAGTGAATAATGGTGACGGTGTTAAAACGGTAGTAAATTCGGTTACAACCAATACCTGTTTAGACGTTTCTGTTTCGGCAATTAAAAATCAAATTGGTTTTGTAAGCGTTTATCCTAACCCAAGCAGTGATTTGGCAACGCTAATCATTAGTACAAATAAAACGGAAGTAGTTAGCGCATCTATCTGTGATATAACCGGTAAGCTTGTTTTAGCCATTGTTGAAAATCAATCGTTAATTTCTGGCGAAAATAAATTCCTGATTAATACAAATAACATTACCAACGGAATTTACTTTGTAACAGTAAATACAAATAACGGTAAAGAAACTGTTAAATTAATAGTGAATAAGTAGAATAAATTAGCATTCTAACAAAACGCCTGCTACATTAGCGGGCGTTTTGTTTAATATGACATCAAGAAAGATAAGTAGTGCCTTAAATACAGTGAATGTCTGTAAGAAAGATGGTTATTTTTTGGAAGCACTTATAAAAAACTACCACTTGAATCTTGAATTAATCAAACACATTCTGTCAGTAACAGTGCCTGGATATTCTATTGAGAATAAAAAAGTAAAAACGATCGTAAAAGAATTTCAAAACGAAATCGCCTTAAATCAAGCCCTTAAATCGTTAATTACAAAAAAAACATTTAAGCAGGCAAAAATCTGGTTTCTTAAGATGGATGTTTATTTTAAAAAGCTAAAAATGGAGCAACCTATAAATACAAAAGCGCTATTAAGCGAAGCTGAGCAGATTTTTGGCATTTTGAATATTTCTGCAAACAAACTCTTCACTAAAAATAAAGCTTGAAGACTTTTTAAATTCACTCTTTTTCAGTCTGGTCAAGCAAACTCATTTAATATTTATTTAACATTCTCTTGGTCTCTTCTTAAACTTAAAAAGTAAACTTTACTTTCTAAGATGAGCCTGAATCAATCTATAATTGTATTTGTTGACAATTCGATTAATCGAATTTTTAAGACCATTGAAACGCTGAAGCAGACTTTTCAGAACATTTTTGTTTTTAATCAGGAAAAAGAATTCTTTAATTTTTTGGAGGAAAATAAGCCTGATGCTATTTTTCTGAATTTAGATATGCAACCTAACGATGCTTTAATTTTATTAAAAGAAATAAAAAATCGTTTTCCGAACCAAACTCCCTTTGTAATTATATATTCAGAAAAAAGCGACGATTTTGTACAAGAGTTAGCCTTCAATTCTGGAGCCGATTCTTTTATTAGTTTTCACAATAAAATTTCCGTACTAGAATTATTTCTTAAAAATCTTTTGCGGAGAAAAAAGGAAATAATTGTTTCGGTAAAAAGGGAAGTTGTGATTGATAATGAAAGTTATTTGATTTATAAAAACGGCGAAGCTATCCAGCTACCTAGAAAAGAATTTAAATTATTCGAACTCCTCTATAACCACTCTGATCAATTTTTAAGTAAACTTCAAATTGCAGGTCTTCTTTGGAAAGATGAAAGCGTCGCCTCGAAGCGCACCATTGATGTCCATATTTACAACATCAGACAATTTTTCGGAAAACGTATCATTCAATCGCAAAAGGGAAGAGGTTACCGCATGAATAGAAAAATGGTGGGTTAATTTATCTTATTCGAAAGGACAAACCTGCCGTTAAATTGTAAGAATTTAGACTGGTTATTGAATTGTAAAACGGTTCCTCGCCGGTTTCAAATTCTAGAAGTTCATGTACAAAAGGACAATTACCAAAAAAATCCAATAACAGAAAAAGTAAAATATGTTGAATTACCTGTTTCGTGGTGATGTCTATGTCAGAATTTTTTTTAATTTATATTTTTGGGTGATGTTTTATTAAAAAAAATGTTAATCCCTTATTGCCACAAGTTTAAAATGGATGGAAGTTTATAAATTTATCCTTGAAAACGCATTGGAAAAAAAATTATGTTAAATAAAAAAATACTTCTCCTTGTTTTAGGGCTTCCGTTTTGCAGTTTAATTTCTCAAAATGAATCCGACGAACTTGTTAAATGGCTCAGCCTTAAGGAAGCTCAGGAAAAAAACAAAGTCGTTAGCAGACCTTTTCTAATCGACATTTACACCGACTGGTGTGGCTGGTGTAAACACATGATGAAAACCACATATTCTAATCAGGCCTTGGCGGACTATATCAACACAAATTTTTATCCGGTAAAATTTAATGCGGAAACCAAAGATACCATTGAATATAACGGTAAAATATATAAACCTCTTTCTAAGGAACCCAAAACACCTCACGAATTAGCTATTAAGTTTTTAGGCGATAAATTAAGTTATCCTTCTACGATGTTTGTGACCAATAATTTTGAATATAATTTGTTGTCGCAGGGATTTATTGAAGACAAAAAACTGGAGCCTATTTTGGTATTTATGGTTGAAAACGCCTGGCAAAACTCAGTATTTGATGAGTTTGGTAGGCATTTCAACCGAGCATTTGTTGACACGAATTTCGCAAAGGCGCCGGTAAAAATTTATCGAATTTCAGAGCTCGAAAAACTCCAAAAAAAGAAAGCAAAAAAGGTGCTGGTGAACATCAATGCCGAATTTTGTAATACCGGAAGAATCATGCAAAAAACAACCTATCTGGATACAAGTATAGCGGATTATCTCAATAAGAATTTTTATTTTGTTGATTTTTATGCAACTAGTAAGGACACGATTATCTTCAAAGGCGAAAAACATTTTAATACATTGATTAATAATTTCCCGCTTCATACATTAGCCTTTAAAATAACTAATAATCGTTTTAGCCTTCCGGGTGTTTGTATTATGGACGAGCAACTAAACACAATTGATGTTTTGAATTTCTATCAGTCGCCCGAGCGCTTGAAGCCTATCTTAAGTTTTATTGCAACTGATAGCTATAAAAAGAAAACCTTTAACGATTTTATGCAGGAATACTTAAAAAAGCCACTCGTTCCTGCGAGTAAAACGAAGTAGTTCCATTAATCTATAACGCGAATTTTATATGTTTGGTCGCTATTGAGCAAATGTTCAATTAACACAAACACCAACGAACATTAAAAGCTTAAGCGCCTAAAATCCAAGATAATAGATTTATTTTTCAAAACGGATTGATTATATTTGTAAAAAAAGTGATTATGAGAAAATATATTATTTTTGGAAGTACAATGTTACTTTCTTTAACGTTATTTCTTACTAATTGTAAGAAGAAATCTTCAAACTCAACTGTTGATGAACCAGCACCTACTCCAGTAACACCTGCTTCTCAAAAAAAGTATGTGTTAGTGATAGATAACGGAGCGCAATCTGTTGACGTGGGGAAAACACTAACTTATAATGCACACTTAGTTTCGTCGGCGGGGGCAGTTGTTAACGTGAGTGGAATTAGCTGGAGCAGTAATATTGGCGGAATGGTTGGCTCTAACTTTATTCTTAATAATGATACTACAGGCATCATATCCGCTTCTGTGCAGTATGAAGGAGTAACGTATTCTGCCTCTGTGCCTATATGTGTGCAGCCTCTTCAAAACACTCAAATCTTTGAAGTAGTGCCTTCGGCAATTATTTGGTCTACTAATTCGGGTCCAATACAACTAAACACCATTTATTTTGGAACGAGCCCTGCCAGTTATGCTTTTAGTTCGGACAATTCTGCTATAGCAAGTGTTAACTCTACGGGACTCATTACATTTAACGCGGTTGGGAATACGCGAATAAAAGTAATGGGAACCATTAATGGAAAAGTAAATGAGTTTTATGTACCTGTTATGGTGGTCGGCGTTCCTGAGGTTCCATTGCCGGTGACTCGAATTGTTGTAAACCCGGCATTAGGTGAAATGTTTCGTGGCGAAACTCTTGCTTTATCGGCTAAGGCATACAATAGTAATGGAGACGATGTTACAAATACGGTTACTTTTAACTATATAGTTCTTCCAAAAATTGAAGAAGACGAAGATCCGAACGCCACCGTGACTACCACAGCAATTACCGTAAGTAACACTGGAGTGGTTACTGCAAAGGAAATTGGTGGAGCTTATGTGAAGGTTACTGCGAACGGCGTTCAGGGACAGTGCGAGATTGTTGTAAATCCTGATACGGTGATTATTGTTTCGCCTTTTTACACCACACTTGGAACAGACTATACCCAATTCCCACCAGTGGTTAAAAACTCTGAGAATTTTACTGCAACCACGTATAAAGTCGATAGAACTGCCTACAGAAATCACTCTCCAAATTTCTTAACTACAATTGCCAATCCTGCCGGTCTTAAATGGGATTTACCATTAACAGGAATTGCAGAAATTGACAATTTGTTTAACGTTGTAACTCTATCGAACAAAAGCTTAACCGGTTGCACCGCCACTTCAATTCCCAATAAAATTGGATCAACTTTTCTAGTCGCACATGCTGGCGACCTTGGGGGAGCTGCTTCCATAATGGTTAATCCTTAGCATTTGATGTCTTTCTTTAAATCCCCATATCACAAGTGGTTATGGGGATTTTTTTATAATTAACAATTCATTTATCATAAATATATTTGCGCGTGCTACTTAATTCTTGTTGCTTTTATTAATTTTAGTCGTTATATTAGATTAATAAATGCACTATACACTAACCATAAGTGTTTTTTTATACTTTATCACTCTCTTTCAAGGACTGTTTTATGATGATGCTCCTTCGAAAAAGGTAAATAGCATTAGTAATGAAGGGGAAAGGGCGACTAAAAGCCTTTGTAAGGATGTGATTGGTGTCATAAACCCACAGACAAATCACAATGAGAATTATATTTTTGACAAATCTCTATACCTACATAAGGTTGATACTTTGCCTCAAATTAAATTCTGGCGAACAATTATGAATCTTCATGAAGACACTGCCATTCTTAATTTTGCTAGTAACAGACAGTTTATTCAAAAAATAAACATGAAGGATTGGAACTTAAAATCTGAACCTGAGAAAAAGGCGTTTCGAGATAGTGTGCGCTGCTGTTATAATCTGGATACTACAAATAGAATTGTAATTACCGCAGGAAAAAAATTCTTTTATGATTTTGATAAAACTTCACAAAATTTTCAAAAGGGAATTCACTGTTTTGTAGAGAACGATGTTGATCCATGGTTCGCACAGGCGATTCTATTAATTGAAAGCCCGAATAAACTTCAAAAATCAAATGCCGGAGCTTATGGCTCCTTTCAGTTAATGAAGGAT